>JAFMRN010000071.1 GCA_017354065.1 Solirubrobacterales bacterium | reverse complement strand
GGCGACGCCGGTACGGTCAGCTTCACAGCGGAAGCGCGAATCAGCGCCCAGACGGGGATCGAGATGGAGGCGATGACCGCCGCGGCGGTTGCGGCCTTGACCCTGTATGACATGGTCAAGGGCATGGAGCGCGGGGTGGCGATTGAGCAGGTGCTGCTGCTCGAGAAGAGCGGCGGCCGTTCGGGGACGTGGCGGCGCTGATGCGGGCCGCGATCATCACGGTGTCCAGCAGCCGGACCAACGCCGATGACAGAGGCGGACCGGCGCTCGCGGAGTTCGCGGCCGGGCTCGGCGCGGAGCTTGCCGGCCGCGAGCTGGTCCATGACGACGCGAACGAGATCGCCGACCGCCTGGTGCACTGGGCCGATCAGAGCGTGGAGTTGATCCTCACCACCGGCGGCACCGGCCTCAGCCCGGAGGACATCACGCCGGAGGCGACCGTCGCGGTGCTCGAGCGCCAGGCCCCCGGGATCGCCGAGGCGATGCGCGCCGCTTCAGCCCAGCACACCGGGCACTGGATGCTGTCCCGCGGGGTCGCGGGAATCCGCGCCAACTCGCTGATCATCAACTTTCCCGGGAACCCGAAGGCGATTGAGGAGGCTGGCGCGGCGATAGCCCCGGCGCTGCCTCACGCGGTGGCCCTGATCACCGGTGAGTCCGGGCCGGCACGCAGCCACGAGTCGGGCTCCAGCACCAGCGCCTCCCACTGAGCCGCGGGAACCGGCTTACCCGAAAGGCCCAGCTCGAACCCGCCGGCGTGGATCAGCTCCCAGACCGCGATCTCCGCGGCCGCCAGGCGCACCGAGGCGCGCTGGCCGGCCAGCAGGTCGGCGCTCAGCCCGAGCGTTTCAGCCAGGCTCAGCTCGCCGGCGTACAGACGTCCGACGATCCGTTCCTGGAGCCGGCGCACGACCTCCGCGGAGGGTCCCTGTGTATCCGGTGCCGGCGCCGTGAGGAACCGCTGGGTCACGTCCGTGCCGGCCCTGGCCGCGTTGGTCCAGCCCTGGCCCGGCCCGAGCTGGCCGGGCGCCATGTGCTCACCCTCGATGATCAGCAGCCGCAGCGTCGCCGGGTCCCACTGCTTGGACTCGAACTCGAACGGGACGCCGGCGTGGATCGGCGCCAGGAACCGCTCATGGACCTGCGCTTCCTCCAGGTTGAAGACGCGCGTGACCTGGTTGCCGGCGCGCAGCTGAACGTGGAAGGTCACCGGGCGAGCTTAGACCTCGGCCGCGGCCTCGGCCAGCAACTCGTCCGCGACCCCGCGCAGATCCGGGTCCAGGTGGCCGCAGATGACGTCGCGCAGCACGGCCCGGAGGTGGTCTGAGAGCTCGTCGATCAGCGCCTCGGGCGGCTCTGATCCGCGCCAGCGCTCCAGTGCCTCACCGGCCATCACCCAGTGCTCCAGCTTGACCGCGCGGGACAGGCGTTCGGCCAGTTCCTGTTGTTGTTCGGGCAGCGCGCAGATCACCGACAGGCGCTGGCACAGCCGCCCGCTGGCGGTGCCCTCCGGTTCCAGCATCGCGCGCAGCGCCAGCAGGTAGTCACTGAGTGACTCATACGGATCACGGCGGTCGGCACCGAGCTCAAAGCGGTGCAGTGCCCAGCGCGCCTCACCGCCGAGCCCCTCCAGGCGCCGCGTGATCAGCGAGACGAACCCGCGGAACTCGTCCTCTTGGGATGCGGTGATCCGGGTCGCGGCGCCGATCCGCCCGACCGGGCCAATCGCGGCCGGGATCCAGGCGCCGTCATCGATCCGGGAGAAGCCGAGCGGTCCGATGCCATACCCGCCGCGGTCATACAGCCGCAGGGCCGTGATCAGCTCGCGGTAGCGGCGCCGCGCTTCGGCCAGCGGCGGGCGCTCACTGCGCTCCTGGGGGATCCGCACCACGGCGATCAGATCGCCCGGGGACATGCCGTCGACCAGCCCGGCGGGCGGGTCATCGAGGTTCTCCTGGCGGGTGATCATCAGCCCGGATGAGATGTTCAGCTCGCGCGTGCCGGCATCCAGGGACACCCCGGCCAGCGGCGCGACGACCTCAGCGACCCCCAGGCCCTCATACAGGCTCCGCTCCAGCTCGGCGTAGGCCGCCTCAAACCGCTCGGGATCGACGGCGAACTCACTGCGCTCGGCGAACACGCGCGCCAGGAAGCAGCGCAGCGTCGCGTCGGCCAGGTCGCGCGGGTTCTCGGGGATCCGCGGTTCGCCACGAGCGCGCAGGTACGCGTCGGTTCCGTAGGTGAACTCCAGCGCCTTGACCGCAGGCGCGTAGGACTCCAGCGCCGCGAGCAGCCCCAGGCGGGCGCGGATGAAGGATCCGGTCAGCGGGCGGTAGCAGTACAGCGGGGCGCCGCGTCCCTCGCCCGGCGTCTCGACAACCTCGAATGGGATCTCCGCCCCGTCCCGGGTGGCGCTGGTCAGGCGGACCGCCGAATCAGCGGTGAAAGCGTCCAACTGGGCCTTGAGGGTCGGGTTCTTCGGCTGCACGACCTGGACGTTCGCCGTGAGCGGTCCGGAATCCTGCCGGCGCAAGCGCGCCTGCCTGTCTCAACCGGCCTCGAGTTGTGTCAGGTGGGCGATGTTGTCCCGGTCGTCGGGATCGTCGCTCGGCGCGGTGCTGAACCACGCGTCGAGGATCTCCGCCAGCAGCGGCTCCGAGGTTGTGCGCAGGCTCAAGGCCAGCACGTTCGCGTCATTCCATTTGCGCGCGCCGCTGGTTGTTTGAGCATCCGTGCACAGCGCCGCCCTGATCCCGGACAGCTTGTTGGCCGCGATCGCAGCGCCCGTGCCGGTCCAGCAGGCGACGATCGCCTGGTCTGCGCGCCCCGCAAGGACATCTTGTGCGGCGGCTGCGGCCGCCCAGGCCCAGTCCGGGCGCTCGGCGGCGTTCAGAGCGCCGTGCTCGGAGACCGTGTGTCCCCGGCGCTCCAGTTCGGCACCAAGCACCCGGGCCACGCCGACCAGCTCGTCGGCGGCTATCGCGATCCGCACGGCTACAGGACGGCCGCGGCGGCCCCGGCGGCCGCGGCGTCAGCCGCCGGCAGTGCGCACTCATCGAAGAGCCAGCGCATCCCGTAGGCGCGCATGTCGTCGATGATCGGCACCAGCGCCAGGCCCTTGTCGGTCAGGGCGTACTCGACGCGCGGGGGCACTTCAGAGAAGGTGCGGCGTTCCACGATCCCCTCTTCCTCCAGCGCGCGCAGCCGCAGCGACAGGGTCCGCGGGGAGATCCCGTCCAGCTCGCGCTCCAGCTCACCGAAGCGCGTGCTGCCCTCTGCCAGCTCTTTGACCAGCAGCAGCGTCCATTTGCCACAGACGATCTCAGCGGTTCGACAGACGGGACAGGTGGAGTCAGAAGCCATCCTGGAACCCCAGTTTAGCTTCACCAACTGAAGTGGCGGAAACCCTGGATCCCGTGTGGCCGTCGACGGTCAAGCGGGGTCAGGGGAGTTTTGCCCCCTGTAGGGCGCAAAACTCCCCACATCCCCCTACAGCTTCAGCGTGCCGGCGATCACCGGCGTGCTCGGCTTCGTGGCCTTGCCGTGCTCAAGGGTCAGCAGCACGCGGTTGTATTTGGCCGCGTCGGCCGGCAGCTTGCCTGAGACCGCGATGTCACCCTTGCCCGAACCGGTTGCCGTGACCGCACGCGGATTGAAGCCCAGGAACTTGGCCTTCTTGGTCTTGGAGTCATACAGCCACAGCGCATAAGCGGTGCCCTTGTTGGGGTGCAGGTGCTCGGCGCTCAGCTGGTAGGTCCGCTGGCCGTTCAGCTGGAACAGCGTCAGGCTGCCCGAGGCGCCCTTTGCGTTGTGCGGCCGGGCGAGCTTCACGGTGCCCAGGTACTGGCCGACGGACGCGAGCTTTAGGGTCGTCTTCGCGCTGCAGGCACCGCTCGCGGTGACGCTCGCGGTCAGCTTGCCGCCGCTCAGGGTCAGAGCGATCTGCTCCTTCTCCTGGCCGTGCAGCTTCCCAGCACCGGATACGGACTCTCCCACGTTGATCGTGGCGGACCCGTTCGTCAGCGTGGTCGGTCCCTGGGAGACCAACGCGACGTTGCCGCCGCATTTGCCGCCGAGGGTCAGCTGCCAGCGGCTCACGGTCTTCTGGTCGCTGGAGACGTCGAACTGAGAACTCCAGCCGCCGCTTGGCGTGCTGCGGTAGATCGTCGGCGCCGATGTCGCTTTGACGCCCTGGCTCTGTCTGGCAGGGGCCGCCAGTGCGCCCCCGGCGCTCGCGCCAAACGCGATGGCCGTAATGCCGATTGCGATTCCCTTCACAACCGGCACCTTACCTCTCCGGGGCGACGTCACGCATCGCCACCCGAAACCCGATCTAGGCGACGTCGCGCAGTTTCTGTGCTTCTGCCAGAGACTGAAGCTTCTTCAGGCTCTGGTTCTCGATCTGCCGGATCCGCTCGCGCGTAACGTTGAAGGTACGACCGACCTCGTCCAGCGTGCGCGGGTGCTCGCCGCCGAGCCCGTAGCGGAGCTCCAGCACGCGGCGCTCGCGGTAGCTCAAGTTCTCCAGCGCCTCACGCAGCGCTTCCTTGGTGAGGATCTCGGCCGCGCGGTCATAGGGCGACTCGGCGCGCTCATCCGCGATGAACTGGCCGAACTCGGACTCCTCCTCGTCACCGACCGGCTTCTCCAGTGAGACCGGGGCCTGGGCGGAACGCTTGATCGACTCGACCTCGTCCGGCTCGATCCCGGTGACCTCGGCGATCTCCTCCGCTGTGGGCTCGCGGCCCAGCTCTGTCACGAGCTTGCGCTCGGCGCGGCCGATCTTGTTCAGCTTCTCCACGACGTGTACCGGGATCCGGATCGTGCGGGCCTTGTCGGCCAGCGCCCGGGCGATCGCCTGGCGGATCCACCAGGTCGCGTAGGTGGAGAACTTGAAGCCCTTGCGGTAGTCGAACTTCTCGGCCGCACGGACCAACCCCAAAGTGCCTTCCTGAATCAGATCCAGGAAAGGAAGACCCTGGTTGCGGTAGTTCTTGGCGATCGAGACGACCAGGCGCAGGTTGGACTCGACCATCTTCTGCTTCGCGTCGAGGTCGCCGCGCTCAATCCGCTTGGCCAGGTCGACCTCTTCCTGGGCGGTGAGCAGCCGCACCTTGCCGATGTCCTTGAGAAACAACTGCAGCGAATCGGTCGTCATGTCCGGCTTCAGGTCCAGCGCGCGCTGGAGCTTCCGCCGGCCGCGCTTATCAGGCGCGCGCTCTACTTCACCTTCCTGCTGGGCGGGGTCGACCTCTTCGACGAGCTCGATCTCGGCGCGCTCCAGGAAGCCATGCAGCTCCTCGACGTCCGTCTCGTCCAGGTCCAGCTCGGAGATCGCCCCGCTGATCTCGGCGAACGTCAGCACTCCCAGCTGCTGGCCACGGTTGACGAGGCCCTTGATCTCCTCGAGTTCCTGCAGTTCCGCTACTGACATCGATTCCCTTATATAGCTCGCGTTGTAGGTGGGCCGGCCCACCTCAAGAGGCGCCGGTGTGCGCTCTCCCCGGAGAATCGGACGCACACCACCAACTCAAACATTCCGACCAATTCTAGGAGCCTGAAACGCGGTACTGGGCAAGTCCGCCCCCAGGCGCCTCACAGGCATAACCCCGCAGGCGCCCTGACGTTTCAACTTTTGACCAAATTTGCTCGCTTTTTCCAGCCCGCGAGCCAATCTGTCGTCAACGACTGGAATTTTCCTGCCAGGACTTATGAACCGCTGAGGTTTTTGTATACGCTCCCCGGAGCACACCAGCCGAGCGGTGGTTCCTCAGCGATCCACCGGCGGGGGACCCACAGCGGAACCAACCGAGTCCGCACGGGGCGAATCGGACCGAATGTCCGTAGCGCGGCAGCGCGAGCCCGTCAGCTCACCTCGTAGGCAACTGCAACCGTGCGCCCGAATCAGAACTTGGAAGCGAGCCATCATCAGATGACCCAGCACACCTTTGCCCGTCCGTTTAGGGCTTTCCGCCGCGCCGCACTGCTGAGCGCCGCCATCACGACAGTCGCCGCCCCCACCGCGCTTGCCTCCTCCGGCGGCACCGGCATCGACGGCACCAGCACCGGAACGACGACATCGAGCTCCGACACGAGCACGACCGGCACGAGCACGACCGGGACATCCACCACGAGCACGTCCGGCTCCACGACGAGCACGCCGTCGAGCAGCACCCCGGTCTCGGCCAGCGGCAACGGCTTCACACTGTCAAGCCACGCCACCGGCACCTACGGCAAGACGATCAGCTTCACCGGTACGGCCCCCAGCTCGGCGGCCGGCTCCCGCGTCGTGATCGAGCGCAAGTCCGGCAGCAGCTGGTCCCAGGTCGCGCACGGCACGGTCCAGAGCAACGGCGCGTTCACGGTCCAGTGGCGCGCCAACGCCTCCGGCGCCTCCAGCTTCCGCGCGGGCCTAGCGAACGACGCCACCAACGCCAGCCGCACATCGCACAGCTCCAGCAGCCAGGGCGCCTCCCCCGCGCTGTCAGTGACCGTGTTCAAGAACTCGATCGCCACCTACTACGGCCCGGGCTTCTACGGCCACAAGACGGCGTGTGGGCAGACCCTGTCCTCCAGCACGATCGGCGTAGCCTCACGCTCGCTGAAGTGCGGCACCAAGGTGGCCTTCAACTACCACGGCCGCACGGTCACCGCGCCCGTGATCGACCGCGGTCCCTACGCCAATAACGCGAGCTGGGACCTGACCACCGCCCTGGCCAAGTCGCTGGGGATCGCCCAGACGGTCACGCTCGGCTCTGCGGCCCTGTAGGCCGCAACTGAGCTCCGAGCGGCCCTGTAGGCCGCCCCTGACAACGCGGCAGCGGCGGGCAGTTGTGGACAATGGAGTCCCGTGCCCGCCCTGTTCGCACTGATCGCCGCCGCCCTGCTGTGGTTGGCGCGCCGCCAAGCCGGCGCCAGACGCAACCGTGCCCAGACGGTGATCGTGTCCGCGCCGCGCTCGACGCTGATCGCCGATGACGGCGCGGTCCGCTCCGTGCAGAGCGCCAGGCTCCAGCTCGAGCGCGCAGACCTGGAGCGGCTGTGGAGCGCCGAGAACCTCGAGAACCTCGGCGCGACCTACTGGCACTTCCTGAACCGGGTCACGCTCGGCGTGATCCGCGTGGTCTACGGCCCGGAGGAGCGCCGCGTCGTATTCCTGGTCCGGGCCCTGACGCTGCTGCGCTTCGCGCCGCCGGACTACCAGCTGGAGCCCGCCCGCGGCCGGATCAGCTGGCGGATCAAGGACGGCCTGCTGGTCGCCCGCCGCGGCCGTGACAAGGGCTGGCTCTCACTGACGGTGCGCCGCGCCGATCAGACCCCCAGCGAGCTTGAGATCGACGTGGAGGTAGCGAACTTCTACCCGGCGATCGCCTCCTGGCTGGGGACCTTCTTCTATGAGGTCACCCAGTCATTCGTGCACGTGCTGGTCACCCACGCGTTCCTGCGCTCGCTGGCGACCCTGGAGCTGGAGCAGTCCAAGGTCGCCGACCTGGCGCCCCTGCCCGGCGGCTGAGCTTTGCGGCTAAGGGACCATATGTGCACCTTTCTCGCAAAGCTCAAGCGGCGGGAGCTTTAGCCGAAGCGCTCCACGTCCCCGCCGATCAGCTCCCGCAGCTTGCTGCGGTCATGGCGGGCGTGGACGCGGCGCACGGTCCCCGAGCGGGTGCGCATCACCAAGGACTCGGTGGTGGCGACACCGTTCCCCAGGTAGCGCACGCCTTCCAGCACGTCGCCGTCGGTGACACCGGTGGCTGAGAAGAACACGTCATCACCCTTGACCAGGTCGTCGGTCGCGAGCACCTTGTCCAGGTCATAGCCCTCGGCCAGCGCGCCGGTCCGCTCCTGATCGGTGCGCGGCACCAGACGGCCGAGGATCTCGCCGCCGAGGCACTTGATCGCCGCGGCGGAGATGACACCCTCAGGCGTGCCGCCGACGCCCCACAGCAGGTCGACGCGGTTCCCGTCGGTCACGGCCAGCAGCGACGCGGCGACGTCACCGTCCATGATCAGCCGGACCCGCGCACCGGCGTCGCGGATCTCCTGGATCCGCTCCTCATGGCGCGGGCGGTCGAGGCAGACGACCATCACGTCACGGATCTCGACGCCCTTGCGCTCGGCGACCAGCGCCAGCGTCTCGGAGAACGGCCGGTCGAGGTCCAGCAGGTCCGCGATCGCCGGACCGCCCACGAGCTTCTCCATATACGTGACAGGCCCCGGGTTGAACAGCGCGCCGCGCTCGGCCAAGGCGATCACGGTGATCGCGCCCGGGTAGCCGAGCGCCGTCAAGCGCGTGCCCTCCAGCGGGTCGACGGCGATCTCCACCTCGGGCGGGGAGCCGTCGCCGATCTGCTCGCCGTTGTAGAGCATCGGCGCCTCATCCTTCTCGCCCTCGCCGATCACCACGAGCCCGTCCATCCGGACGCCGTCCAGCACGTGGCGCATCGCGTCGACGGCGGCCTGGTCCGCGGCTTCCTTGTCGCCGCGTCCGATCAGCCGCGAGGAGGCAAGCGCGGCCGCCTCGGTTACGCGCACGAGTTCAAGGGCCAGGTTGCGATCTGGCCGGCGGGACGGATCAATAGATGTCATAGGACCCCTGGTGGCTTTTTGCGGGTGGTGCTCTCATGCGCACGCGTGATCGCACCGGCGAATATCAACAGGCCGCCGAGCAGCGCGACGAACCAGCCGATACTTACGCTGATCTCGCCCTGCGGCGTGCCGGGCTTGTCGATGATGCCACGGAACACGACCAGAACCAGTGCACAGATCGCGACCACCGCTGTGAGCTCACCGCGGGGCCAGCTGAACTTGTGCCCGGCGACGATCACCCACGTCAGCACCAGCGGCGCCAGCGCCGCGATCAACACCGGGAACTTCAGGTATTTCATCGCGTGCCAGCCGCTGCAGTCGGCGTTCGGGCCATGACAGCCCTGCAGCGCCGCGTACTGGTTACCGAGGTGGTACCAGCCCAAAAACAGCGACACGCCGAGCAGGATGCCGCCGATCACGGCGACGACCTCCGCCATATCCAGATCGCGATGATTCATCGTCTCAGCAGCCTAAATGATTACCTCCCAGAGGATGGCCGGTACACCTAGGTTCTCAGTGCTGCGCCCTGGCGGTGGCGCCGTCTTTGAGATCGGCGCCACCGAGTTCGTCGCCTCACTGCGCTTGTCTGAGCGCGTGCCGGCGGAGCGGCCCTACGTGGTCGCGAACTTCGTGATGAGCGCTGATGGCAACGCCAGCTTTGACGGGCGCTCGGCGCCGCTGTCAGACCCGGGTGACCGGGCGCTGTTCCATGCCCTGCGTGCGGGCTCGGACGCGATCATGGCCGGCACCGGGACGCTGGCCACGGAGCGCTATAAGCCGGCCGTCAAGCCGGTGGTGACGGTGACGCGCTCGGGGGAGCTGCCACTTGACATCCCGCTGTTCAAAGACGGCGGCGAGGTGATTGTTTTCGGCCCGCACGGGAGCGAGCCCTTCAGCG
>JAFMRN010000004.1 GCA_017354065.1 Solirubrobacterales bacterium | reverse complement strand
GCACAAGCACGACTCTCGCCAGCCGCGGCCGACAGCGCACCAGGATTCCCAAGCGGCATCTCCAATCCGGACGTCAGCCCGGCAAGCGGGCCGGTACCACCGTTCATCGACGGCACCTGGCTGTATATCGATGCCCAGCTCATCGTCTACGACCCAAAGCTCGCCGCGGATGCCTGATCAGCAAGCTGATAGTTCTCCCCAGTCTGTTTCAACACGTTCGCCAGATCACTGCCAGCCTGACCAGAACTCGCCAGCACCTTGGCCGCGTCATTACAAAATGCTTCCCAGGCGCCTGCTGCTGGTGTCCCCGCGGCCGCGCCCGGATCGGACAACCGCGTGGTTTGTCCATTCGTAGCGGAACCGATCTGTCCGGCCGCTGTGAACAGCGCTGATGGTGTTACCTGAACCTCGGACATCAGCCTCCTCCAATCCAGCGCAGTAGTGGTGGACAGTTCACCGTGGGCCTCCTTGCGTCGTGCTGCTTACTGGGGTCTCAATCAAGTCATTGCCGCTCGCACCGGCCAACGCGCACTGGATCACCGTCGGTGCCTGACGGCGCCTGAGTAGCCGGCCGCGTCCAGGCGGGAACGGTTGGGCTCGCTGGCCGCGTACCAGCGGACCCTCGGCCGGATCGCCAGACAACAGGATTGCGGGGATCCCGAGTTCAAGCAGGCGCGAGAGGAGCTGGTCGTATGTCGCGCGGACCATGCCGGTCGCAGCGCGCGTGAGCACAACGTGAATGTTCGCGTCGCGTCCTTGGAAGATCACGTCCGCAAGCCCGGCAAGCGGGTTCTCTGTCATGCCGCCGACCAGGTCATAGTCATCGACGAGCACGAACACGGGCGGCCAGGGGTTGTGCCGGTCGCTAATGGCCTCCTCGGAGGAGGTGAGTCGTTGTTTGCAGAGCTCGCGCAGCTGCTGGGCCATTTCAAGAACTTGTGGTGGACGGCTCAGGATCCTTGTCTCGACCGGGAGGGCGGTCAGGTCGCTCAGTGCGCGACGAAAGTCGACCACCTCCACGGTCGCGTCCGGGTGATGAGCGGCGATCAGGTGTGCGACGGTGCGCAGCAGCTCGGTTCGTCCTGATCCTGGGTCGCCGAGCACGAGCAGGTGCTGGTCCTCACCGGTCAGATCCAGCGGGACCGGGGCGAGGCTCATTTCCGCTATGCCTAGGACCGGGAGTTCATCAACGCTGTTGACCGTCGCCAGCGGCAGGTGCTCTGGCAGAACGCGTACAGGCGGCGCCGCGGACCCGTCCCAGACCTCCGCTAGCTCGGCGGCAAGCCGGCTTGACGCGCTGCCGAGACCCTGGGCGCTCTCAACGTCATCCACACGGCCCAGCGCGACCTGGAAGAGCTTGCCGTCCGGGGTCACACCACGGCCCGGGATGCCCGTCGGGACCAGCTCAGCGACGCGACGTCCAAAATCCGAGTCCATCACATCGTTGAGGCGCAGCTCGAGACGCGAGCCGAACGCCTCACGGATGTTCGGTCGCAGTTCTGCCCAACGCCCGGCGGTCACTATCAGGTGAATGCCGTGATGCAGTCCGGCTGCAGCGATCTCCGCGAGCGGATCAGTCAAGTCCTCATGCTCGGCCAGCAGACCGCCCCAGTTGTCGATCACGAGCAGCACGTCAGCGGCGAGCTCAGGACCAAGCTCGGAGGCACGCTGCCGCGCTTCGCTGATCGAGTCCAGACCGAGTTCGCGATAGCGCAGCTCACGCTCGCCAAGCATGGAGTGCACCTGGTGAACGGCGGTAACT
The DNA here is from genome assembly GCA_017354065.1 of Solirubrobacterales bacterium. Classification (GTDB taxonomy): domain Bacteria; phylum Actinomycetota; class Thermoleophilia; order Solirubrobacterales; family Solirubrobacteraceae; genus Palsa-465. Next base: position 19,947 of record JAFMRN010000004.1, on the reverse strand, counting down.
ACCTTCTCTGAGTCGCTCTTTCCGGCGACCAACCCGATATGCGGGGCCTGCTCCAGGCTGGCGAGCACACCACCGCCGAAGTCCAGCACATAGGCGTGCAGCTGATCCGGAGTGCTGCGGATCAACAGGGACGTGAGTAGCGTCCGCAGCAGATTGCTCTTGCCGGACTGCGGAGCGCCAACGACGGCGACGTGCCCGCCGGCGCCGGACAGGTCGAGCCGGAACGGCTCCTGGCGCTGCTCGGTCGGTAGATCCAACAGTCCGAGGACCACGTTTAGCGGTCCAGCCGTGTCGGCGTGCTGGCGGTCACCGAGCACGCGCCGCAGCCCGAGCGCCGCCGGCAGCGGCGGCAGCCACACCTGATGGACCGCGATGTCGCGGTTGCGCTCCACGGCAGCTTGGACCAACGCGGTGAGATCGGTCGGGCCGGAAGACTCCCCCGGGGGCGTGAGCGGGATTTTCTGGGCTCCGCCGAGCGTGCCGCTGAAGTTGTCGACGTAGTTGAGGTTCCCGGCGGGGCTGTGGCTGTCCTTGGAGACGGTCACGAGCGCCGTTTTGAAGCGCTGGTAGATGTCGGTGTCAACGCTGAGATACCCGGCGCCCGGATACGGGGGAAGCAGGTATGCGTCGGGGGTGCCGAGCACCTGCTTGCTCTCTGCTGCCGAGTAGGTTCGCAGTGAGATGCGGTAGCGGAGATGACCTTCGAGGCCCTTCAGCCGGCCCTCTTCGAGGCGCTGGCTGGAGAGCAGCAGGTGAATCCCGAGGCTGCGTCCGACACGACCGATCGTCAGGAACAGGTCAATGAACTCGGGACGGTTCGCCAGCAGCTCGCTGAACTCGTCGACGATCACGACCAGGTTCGGCAGCGGCGCCAGGTCCGGCCGGCTCGCTCGGAGGGCGCGATAGCTGGTGAGATCGTCGATGTTGCCGGCTTCCCTCAGGGTCTGTTGACGGCGCTCGATCTCGCCAAACAACGCGGCGTACATGCGATCTATCAGCGTCAGGTCGTCCTGCAGGTTGGTGATCAAGCCAGCCGCGTGCGGCAGAGCAGCTAGCTCGGCAAACGCGGCACCGCCTTTGAAGTCGACAAACACGAAGGCCAGCTCTTCCGGGCTGTGACCCGTGGCAAGGCTGGCGACAAGGGTTCGGAGTAGCTCGCTCTTGCCTGAGCCGGTCGCGCCGACGAGCAGCCCGTGAGGCCCCATGCCGCCGTCAGCGGCCTGTTTCAGATCCAATGTGAGGCGTTCCCCGGATTCGCTCAGGCCGATAGCTGCGCACAGGTCCCCCGGCGGTGGTTCAAGCAGCGAACTGAGCCGCACGTCAGCCGCGAGATCAATCGCGCCGTCACCTTCCTCAAGTTGCAACGGTGCAAGCTGACGGGCAAGCCGGTCCGCGTTGTCGGCCGAAAGCCGGTCAATGGTCATCTCTTCGATCCGATGGCCGGCGGCACCCGTTCGCTCGACCACGTCCCGGCCGGACAGCTCGTCGGCGACGATCCGCAAATCCGCCTCAGGCGGTTCCGCGGAACCGGGCCCGACCAAACAGATCATGCGAACTTTCAGCTCCGCTCCGTGTCGCGCGATCTCACGAATCAAGGTCAGCTTCGCGACCTCACCGCCGGCGTCATAACCGTCGAGGACGAGCAACAGCTCCGGCGCGTCTACGTCGACGTCATCGACGTCGCCTGATGACGCTTCGATCCGGCGTTGTTGCTCCAGACGAGGTTTGACGTGCTCTTCCAACAGCTGCTCCAGGTTCCCCAAGTTGGATGCGATCATCAGTGTGGGCTTGGCGGTTTCTGCTGTGGCGGCACGGCGTCCGGCACGGACGTGAGGGAGCCATTTGAGCCAACCCCACTCCTCACGTGAATCCGCGGGGAAGGAGCACATCACGCGCATCTCTGACGGGGCTCTGAACAACGCTGCCTGAGCGATCAACGACCGTGCCAGCCCCGTGGTCTGGTCGCGGGAGCCCGTCAGGGTCACGACCGAGGCCTGATCGAAGCTTTCGACCACTGACAATCCGGCCACCGTCGCGTAGTTGTCCCGAAGGGCCTTGGCATCGGCCAGAAGGTCCGGCTCGTACTCCACGAGCGGGTCATCCGACAACTCCAGTGTCAAGTCCACCGCCAGGGGCACCGTCGCGGTTCCGACCCGGAAGGCAAGGAAGTCAGCGTCGCCTGGGCGTCGCTCCCACAAAATCCGCTTGTTCGCCGCTAACGCAGCAAAGCGCGCGGGCTCGGGATAGAGGCGCTCATCCAGCTCGTGCTGGCGCTGGCGAAACCCCTCAAGCTGTTCGGCCCGATCATCAAGGTACTGGCGGTAGAGCTTGCGCTTATGACGGGCGGACTGCTTCCCAGCACGACGCTGGGAGACCTGCATCACAACGGCTGAGAGAACCATCAGACCGACGAAGACGCCCATCACGATCAGGAAGGTTTTGCTGGGCATGATGAACGCGAACGCCGCCATGCCCAGCGCACCACATATCGTCACCAGCAGCTGTGACCAGCCGCCGATCTTCTGGGTCAGAGTCGGGGGTGGCGCAATCGCCAGCTTGTCCGTCGGCAGCGCCGGCGGAAAAGACCGCGGGGGACGGTGAAATGAACCGGCGCCAGCCATCAGCCCGACTGATCAGCCGTACATCGACGTGTTAGTCGCCTCTGTATCGGCGTAGTTGCCACCGGACTGACGGGTCGCCTGACCGATTTGGTTGGAGGCCTCCTGGATCTTCACCGCCGCGGCGTGCCAGTCCGCCATAGCGCTCTCAAACGCGCTGTTCGCCTGCCCCTTCCACTCAGACTGCACTCCCACCGCAGTCTGCTGGAGCTGGTTGATCAGACCCTCAACCTCGCTGGAGAGCGTCATGATCCGCGCGCCCGCCTGCTGCACTGCCTCGGGAACAACCATGATCTGTGGCATGTCTTCTGTCCTTTCCTAGTTGGAACGTCGTGTTTCTTTCGGAACGACTTTCTGTACGAGTGCGACCTCATCGGACCCACTCTTGTGCGAGGCCCACGGTCATTTCCTTCAGTGCGACCCGTGTGCCCTGGTCAAGCTCAGAGACATCCAGCCCCCCGGCGTTCAGCGCACGCAGCAGCCCGTCATCCTGAGGGATCGCGGCGTAACGCCGCTGACCGTGAACGTCACGGGCTAGCTCGGTCACCTGCGTGACCGTCGCATCGGGACGCTTGGGGACCATGTTCAAAGCCAGCGTCACAGGCACACCCGGATGGGCCTCGTCAAGATGCTCGAGCAGCCGGCTGGCACGCCGTAACGCGCCCACCGTAGGGGTAGAGACCGCGACGATCTCATCAGCCGAGCTGAACGCCCACTCGGGAAGGGTGCCCGTGAGCCCGCTGCCCGGCGAGAGGTCCAAGAGAACGATCGGGAAGAAGCGACCCAACAGCTCCAGCAACCCGCTGAGCTCTCGCGTATCCAGATTCTCACTCTGCGTCGGATCCGCAGGGCCGGGCAGCAGCTGCACGCCGTGGGACAGCGACAACAGATAGGGCGCTAGGTCAGTGGGAGAACGGATCTGATCGACATCACCCAACAGGTCGATCCAAGTAGGGCGACGGCGTCCGTAATCGGGAACGCTGTCAGCCGCAGTTCCCCACTCCAGATCGGCATCGACTACAACCACGCCGCAGCGCAAGGAGTCAGCCAGCACGTCTGCCAGCGCGAGGGTCACGGTGGTCTTCCCGACACCGCCCCTGATTGATGAAACCGCGACGGTCACACCTTGCCTGAGCCCCCGTACCCGGAGCATCTCCAACTCATCAGTCAGCCGCTCCTCCTCGCGCCGGAGCGGGTTCGTGACCAGGTTCCTAAACCAACTCTCGAACCGAACCCCGATACCAGGCGACGGTGCCGCGACCGCACCATCGGCGGCATCGGAGCGCGGAGCATCAGCCGCACCGGCCGCAGGCGGCTGTGCACCGCCGGACTCAGGCACCTGGCGAGGCCGAGTCGGCGGCAGCAAGGTCGGAGAGATCGAACGTGGTGGCGGAGCGCCGCCGGCGCTCAACACCTCACGCAGGTCAGCCTCAACCTCACCGGTTCGACGAGCAGATCCCACGTTGTCATCCCCACCATCCGTTGGCATGCGCCCCACTCCCTGAACGTGCCGCTCCGCGACACAGCATCGACCACCCGGTGCGGTCGGCCCCGCCCGTCACCAGAAGCCGCACTGTAACAGTCACACCTTCGACATCACAAGCGCTAACGGGGCTCCTCTGCATCGATCCGTGTCTCCGCCAACACGCGCGAGAGGACGGCGCCAAACTCGCCGGCCGCCGTCCTAGCCGGCCGGCTAAGCGAATCAAGCTCAAGGCCGCCGGCCAGTGCTTGGGCGATTCCAGGCCCCTCAGGCAGCGACACCAGCGCCCGCGCTATCGGAAAGCGACCGTCGATCGCCAGTGGCGGATCATCGTCATGGCGACCCGTCCGGTTGATCACCACAAGCAACGGTCGCCCGGCGCGCGCGAGCAGCTCCGCAGCATCGGCCGCCAACCGCGTCGACGGGCCCGTAGCGTCGCTCACCAACACGAGCAAATCACTCGCCAGCACAGCCGCCTGCGCGCCCGGCTGCCCCAAACCGGTACCACAGTCCAAAATCAGCATCTCAGAGAGCCGCTGCAGCCCGCCGATCACCCGCGCATACTCGGCCCGGTCAACCTTTGCGGCCCTGGCCGGATCACGCGGTGAGGGTACGAGCCGCAAACCGGCTGGCAGCTTCCACACACGCCGGTCCAGCTCAGCGAAGGTCAAACCGGTCTGGCTCAGCTGTACGAAGGTGTCAGCGTCCCCGCTGCCGGCCGGCTCGTAATGCGCGGGCTGAATCCGGCCGAGCGACCCGTAATCCGAATCGGTGTCCAGCGCGATCACAGGCCTACCGCGAACCTTCGCGAACAGCTCACCGAGCAGAATCGCGACCGTGGTCTTGCCGACACCCCCCTTGGGTGAAAGCACCGCGACAGTCACACAACGCCGCGCACGAAACGACCGGATCACCTCATCTGTGGGACCCAGCCCGCGCAAAAGCTGACGTGCACGATTTGCCGGTGATCCGGTGGCTCGCCTTGGCTGGGAACCGGCAGCCGCCGCCGGGGCCGCGGCAGCGGAGGCATCTGGGGCAGCCTGTCGCCGGAGGACCAGGATCGCCCCGTCCAGCACCTCGGCTTGTTCAAGCGTTTGGTCGGGCGGGATGACCTGGCGGCCCATCACCACAACGTTCCAAGCCGCCGGGTCGGCGTCCTTCTCCGCCACTCCCCCGGACGACAACAAGTGGGGCAGCAGATCGAACACCGGCGTGTCCGCGTCGACGACAAGATCAACGGTCCGCTCGGGAGCGATCAATGTGATCAGGACTGTGCGCATTGCGCGGATGATGCCGTTTCCGAACGATCACCGGACCCACACTCACCCGCTCGGGGGTGAGCGTTACTCGATCACGTCCAGCGTGCCCTCACCAAGCTCCGCACGCAAGCCGGCGGCGGTGACGATCTCCAAGACCTCCTCGGGCCGGTGCGCACCGCCGGCCTGGAGCACCAGGCGGGCGACCTGTCCGCGCACGCGCTTGACCATGTGAGTGATGACGGTGCGGCTGCCGTCGTTTGACTCCGTGAACCCGCGGACCACGAGGTGGGTGCCGCGGCGAGGTTGCCAGGCAGCGGCGTAGGAGCCGGAGCGGAGGTCCAGGATCAGGCCACGGTCTGGCAGTGCGGCGCGCAGTGGCTCACGCCAGTACGCACCGAGCGCACCGATCCCAGGCGGCTTCGCGGACATGTCCAGCCGGTAGGCCGGGATCCGGTCACCGGGGCGGACCACACCCCACAGCGCGCTGGCGATCAGCACGTTGTCCCAGGGCAGGTCGCCCAGGCCGAGCGCCTCAAACAGGACGCCGGTGTAGAGCTCGGCGGCCGGCACCGCCGGGGCTTTGTGCAAGTTCGGATCGACGGCGTCAAGCAGGCGCTCGCGAGGCTCGCGCAACCGCGGGTAGACCAGCGTCGAGAGACCCATGCGGCGGCCACGCTCGGGCGCGGCCTTCCCCTGGGAGGGCGGCAGCAGGACCAGCACTTCAGCCGGTGGCAGCGGCCTGGGTGGCCGCAACTGCCAGCGCGTCGGCGCGCTCGTTCAGCTCGTGGCCGACATGGCCCTTGATCCAGTGCCAGCGCACCTGCTCATGCGTTGTGCTCGCAGCCTCCAGGTCCAGCCAGATCTGCTTGTTCTTGACCGGATCGCCGGCGGCAGTCTTCCAGCCCTTGCGTTTCCAGCCGGCCATCCATGAGGTCATGCCGTCATGCAGATAGCGCGAGTCGGTCACCACGCACACGCGCGAGCCTTCGGGCACCGCGCGCAGGCCCTCCAGCGCGGCGGTCATCTCCATCACGTTGTTGGTGGTGGAGGCCAGTCCGCCGCTGTGCTCCTCGACCACGCCGTCCTCCCAGCAGACCAGCGCGGCCCAACCGCCGGGGCCCGGGTTGCGCTGGCAGGCACCGTCGGTCCAGACCAGCACCTCACCTGGGGCCGCTTCCGGGAGCTGATTGGGTAGAGACCTGGATCGCATCGCCGGATGATTCAACCAGGGGCATTGGACAGCTCCTCGCGCCAGGCTGCGAACTCGCTCGCCAGGTCCGGCCTGGAGCGCAGCCGCTCGATGTGGTCGTCCATGTATTCGCGGTAAAGCGGCACAAGCTGTTCGTGCAGGAGCGCGGTGCGTTCGTCAAGGCCATCGGCGCGCCAGTCGCGCGCCGCGGAGACCAGGGGCCTGGCCACACCCCGGTACCAGTCGGCGGCCGCGTCGTTGGTGCCGATCTGCGCGGTCGCCGCCGTGTACATGAAGCGGACCGGGAACAGCACGAGCTTGGTCACCCGTCGCACGCCGCGCGCGATCAACAGGTCCGGATCGCGAAGCTCCTCTGTTGTGGGAGCGCCGGCCAGAAACCCGAGCGCGAACTCGGCGCCGCTGATCAGCAGCTCATCAGCGCTCGGTTGTGGCAGACCTGCGCGCGCGTCCGTGCCCGCGAGCAGGCGGCCGTGTGCGATCAGATCAAGCCGGTCAAGTGGCGGAAACCGCCCGCCTTCCACCTTTCCGGACAGCGTCAGATGCGTTCCCCAGAACACCGACAGGCGCTCGGCCAACTCTGGGCCGCTGCGCTTCTGCTCCGCGGCGACCGCCTCGATGGTCGCGGCGTCTCCGGTCTCAAGCGGGTCGGCCAGCACCAGACCGACGTCGATGTCGCTGACCAGCGGATTGAACCCGCCGTGGGCGAGGCTGCCGAGCGCGTAGGCGGCCAGGAGCCGAGGACCTAGCGTCGCGCGATAAGCCGCCACGGCGCTGGCAAGAACGGCTTCTGGCTCGCTCATGCGCCCGGGTCGAAGGTCGCGCCCTCAGCCAGCACGCCCTTGCCCGGCACGTGGTTGACCTCCAGGCGGATCCCCTCGGGATCACGGAAGGACAGCGAGTAGTAACCGGGCGCCCAGGGGCCCTCCTCGGGCGCGCGGACCATGTCCGCGCCGATCGCCAGCAGGTGGCGGTGGAGCTCGTCCACGTCCTCGCGGCTGCGCGCGCGGAAGCAGAGGTGATCGAGCCCCGGCGCCCGCTCCCGGTGGACGTGATCGACAAACTCCGCCCGGCGAATCCCCAGCGCGGTGCGCCCGCCGACGTAGTAGACGAACTCATCGCTGTGGAACACCGCCTCCAGGCCGAGCGCGGGCATCAGCCGGTCATAGAAGGCGACGCACTGATCGAACTTGGACACGCGCAGGATGGTGTGGGCGACCCCGTTTATCTCCATCGCCCGAAGCTACCTCAGTCCGAAGGCAACCAATTCGATTGAATTCATCGAATGCCGAGCTGTGAGGTGTCCTGGTTCTCCGCCCTGTGCGACGACGACTATGAGTTCCTGGGCCAACCCGATCCCGCGCTGCAGTCAAGCTGGCAGCACTGCCGCGACATAGCCCTGGCGGCTGAGTCGGGTGGCTATGACAACCTGCTGCTCCCGTCCGGGTACACACTGGGGATCGACTCGGTCGCCTTCGCCGCCGGAGTCGCGCCGCTGCTGCGCCGGATCCAGCTGTTGCTGGCGGTGCGGATGGGTGAGATGTGGCCACCGCAGTTAGCGCGGCAGCTGGCGACGATCGATCAGATCCTCGGTGGGCGCCTGACGGTCAACATCATCTCCTCACCGCTGCCCGGCGAGAGCCTGGACTCAGCGCCACGCTATCGCCGGACGCTGGAGACGATGAAGGTGCTGGCGCCGCTGCTTGACGGTCAGCCCGTTGACTTCCACGGCGACTTCATAGACCTCAAACTCGACCCGCCGCGCTTGAGGCCCGCCGGCGGCTGCCCGCCGTTCTATTTCGGTGGCCTCTCAGAGCATGCGCGCGAGGTTGCCGCCCAGGCCGCTGACGTGTTCCTGATGTGGCCCGACACGCTCGAAGGCGTGGCCACGACGGTCGCCGACATGCGCGCCCGAGCAGAGCGCCACGGCCGCAGCCTGCGCTTTGGCTACCGCGCGCACGTGATCGTGCGGGACACCGAGGCCGAGGCGATCGCGGCCGCACGGCGGCTGCTCTCCCGCCTGGACGACGACTCCGGCCAGCGGATCCGCGCCCGCTCACTCGACACCGCCTCAGCGGGCAACCTGCGCCAAAGCCAGCTGCGTGAGGAATCCGCCGATGACGGGTTTGTGGAGCCGAACCTGTGGACCGGGATCGGCCGGGCCCGCGCAGGCGCCGGCGCGGCGATAGTCGGTGACCCCGACCAGGTGCTGGCCAAGCTCCGCGCCTACCAGGAGCTAGGGCTTGAGGCCTTCATCCTGTCCGGCTATCCGCACATCGCAGAAGCCGACCTGTTCGCGCGGCACGTGCTGCCGGAACTCGATCACGGGCCCTTGCAGTAGTGACTGGCGTCACCAGGCGGCTATCACTACCGATAGCATTTTCTTATGGCTTCGCGAACCACCGTCACGCTGGACGACGAGCTGGCAAACCGCGCGCGCGAACTTGACATCAACATCTCCGCGGCCGCACGTGCAGGGATTGCCGACGCCGTGCACGCCGCACTCGCGCAGTCAGACCGCGAGGCCTATCTACGACACCCGGAAGGTGGACAGAAGCGGAAGCCTGGAGTGAACCTTGAGCCGAGGCGAAGTCTGGCTGGCGGCCTGGATAGACGTCGGCGATCAACTGCGACGGGATCCACACCGTCGCCCAGTCGTCGCTGACAACTCAGGTCGGTCGCGTCGGTGATGATGCGATGGTCACGGTCTGCTCTGCCATCAGCTATGCGCTTGGCTGTTGAACTGCCCGCGTCCCGAACCGCAGCCTCCGTCCTGCGCAGCCGTTCCTGGCGGGGCCCGAACTCAAAGTCGGGCGCCGCACCAGTAACTAATTGAAGGCTGTGGAGACGTACTTCTTGAAGCTGTAATTCTGCGGGATCAGGCCGGCCTTGTAGAAGGCGCTGACCAAGCCCTGCTCGGCGGTCGCGGTCTGGCCGCTGATCGGCTGGGGCTTCTCCCAGTCGTCCTTGGCCCCCTTGATCGTGACCTTGGCGGGCAGGCCCGTGGACTTGGCCCACAGCGCGCCCCAGGCGGCCGGGTGGGAGTTGGCCCAGATGTGGGCCTTGTTCACGATCGCCAGGTACTGCTTGATCTCCTTGGCCTTGGCGGGGTTGGTGATCGCCGCCTTGGAGGCCACCTGGTAGGCGTAGTTGCTCCCGTACTTGCTGCCGTCCGCGATCACCTTCGCGCCGTTGGCCGAGGCCTGCTCGATATACGGTGACCACGTGGCCCAGGCGTCGACGCTGCCTGACTGCAGCGCGGCGGTGGCAGCAGCAGGCTGCAGGTAATCGAGTGTCACATCGTGAACGGTGAGATGGTTCTTCTGCAGCAGATCGAGCAGGAAGTAATCCGCGGAGCTGCCCTGTGTTACTGCGATGCGCTTACCCTTCAGCTGACTCGGGCTGGTGATCTTTGACGCCTTGGAGGCCAGGATCGCACTGGCGGCCGGCCCGTTAACCACCTGGCTGACAAGCTGAATATCGGCGCCACCGGAGGCGGCGAACACCGGCGGCGCGTCGCCCACCTGGGCGATGTCAATCGAGCCGCTGCTCTCTGCCTGAAGGATCGGCGGGCCGGAGGTGAAGTCCGCGAACTTGACCGGGAACGGCAGCTTGTTCAACAGCCCTGCGGCGGTCAACAACGCCTGGGCGCCGTCACCTGCCTGGTCACCGACGTTGAGCGTCGGGCCGCTGCCGTGCCCAACGGTGGTGGAGGTCTTGGGGGCGGCGGACGCGCTGGTGCTGGACTTGGCGCCTGCCGCTGACCCGAGTGACGATCCGGCGTTCTTGGCGCTCGAGCCGCAGGCCGCAAGCGCGATCGCGAGGGTCGTTGCGGCAAGGGCGGTGGGGGCGTGTGTTCTCATTGCTCTTCCAGGGTCGATGGTCAAAGGGAGACGCCGAGCTCTGAGAGCAGGCGGCTGCGCAGCTCGACAAGCTCGGGGTGGTCGCGGTGGCGCGGTCGTTCCAGCGCGATCGCCGATTCGTGGGCGATGCGGCCGCTGCCGAGGACCAGCACGCGGTCTGCCAGCGCTAGCGCCTCATCCACGTCGTGGGTCACCAGCAGGATCGCCGGGTGGTGGCGCTGCCAGAGGCGCAGGACCAGCTCATGCATCGTGATCCGGGTCAGCGCGTCAAGCGCGCCAAATGGCTCGTCGAGCAACAACAGCCGCGGCTCACGCGCCAGCGCGCGGGCCAGGGAGACGCGCTGGGCCTCCCCGCCTGACAGGGTTGAGGGCCAGGCGTCGGTGTGGGCCTCGAGGCCGACCTCGGCCAGGGCGGCACGGGCCGCCTTTGTGGAGTCGGCTGCACGCAACCCAAGGCGCACGTTGTCAAGCACCGAGCGCCACGGGATCAGCCGCGCGTCCTGGAAGGCGATTCCGAACTGGCCCTCGACGGTGGCGCTGCCGCTGACCCCCTTGTCTAGCCCGGCCAGGGCGCGCAGCAGCGTCGACTTGCCGCTGCCGCTGCGGCCGATCAGCGCGACGATCTCACCGTCGGCGATCTCCAGGTTCAGGTCCTGGAGCACGGCGCGGTCCCCGAAGCTACGGCCGAGATGCTCGGCGCGGACCACTGGTGCTTGGGTGGTCGCGCTCATCAGGTCAGCAGCCCGCGTCGCCATGCCAGAGCCCTGCGCTCCAGCAGCCGCACCAGCCAGTCGGTCGCCAAGCCGAGGATCGTGTACACCGCCAGCGCCACGAAGATCACGTTGTTGGACAGGAACTGCGTGGCCTGGTTGATCATGTAGCCGAGCCCGGCGTTGGTGTTCACCTGCTCCGCGACAACCAGCGCCAGCCAGGCGGTGCCGAGGCTCAGGCGCAGGCCGACCAGGGTCTGTGGCAGCGCGCCCGGCAGGATCACGTGGCGCAGGCGTTCGGAGCGGCTCAGGCCGAGCACGTCCGCGAGCTCCCAGAGGCGATGGTCGACGCCGCGGATCCCGGCGAAGGCGTTCAGATACAGCGGGATCAGTGCGGCCAGCGCGATCAGCAGGATCTTCGGCAGCTCACCGATCCCGAACCAGACGATGAACACCGGGACGAGCCCGAACAGCGGCACCGTGCGGATCATCTGCAGGATCGGGTCGAAGGTGTTCTCACCCCAGCGGCTGAGGCCAGAAACCAGGGCGAGGATCAGCGCGACGCCGGCGCCGAGCGCAAAGCCGATCACCATCCGCTCCAGGGAGGCGCCGAGCGCGCCCTGCAGGGTGCCGTAGGCGGGCTCGTTGGTGGTGATCAGGTTCCAGGCGGTGCTGAGAACAGTCGTCGGCGGTGGCAGCTTCTTGACCGAAACGAGGTTGAAGACGTGGATCAGCTGCCAGAGGATCAACAGCACCACTGGGCTGATCAGCCGTTGCAGACCCGGCCCGCGCAAGCGCAACCGCGTGGCGCGGCCGGCAGCCGCCGCCCCGACGCCGAGCGCCCCGAGGGCGCGTGAGTTGGGCTGAGTTGCGCTCATGGCTCCTTCTGGATGGACAGCGACCGTGGACCGGATCGGGCGTCGGGTGAGTTGGCAGGCCCGGCTGCCCCGACCCGACCTCGGCGCGAAACTATACAAACTCAGTAGGAGTTGTGGGGATTTACTAACGCCACGCCGACGCCGGGCCGGATCCAACCCGACGGCCTCCTGCTCCGAGGGTCTACGCGGACGAGCTCGGAGTCCGCAGCAGACCCGGCCGGTCGACCGCCTGCATCATCCGTCGCAGCATCAGGTCCAGCTGGTCCCGTTCCTCTGGATCCAGCGCCGCCAGCACCTCGGCCTCATGGGAGGCCTGTGGGCTGAACGTGTCGGCCCAGGCCTGCCTGCCCGCGTCGGTCAATTGAACCGTGACCTTGCGCCGATCGGATGCCGAGGGCACCCGTGTGATGAAGCCACGCCGCTCCAGTCCGTCCAGGCGGCCGGTGATGCCGGATGGGGACATCTGCGCCCAGGCGGCGATCTCACTCGGGGTGGTGCGGTGCTCGGGGTAACAACCACCGAGGAAATGCAGCGTCGCGTACTCGTGGGGCTCCAGCCCGTGGGCGGCCAGCTCGGCCTCACGGGTCTGCTCCAGGTGGCGCAGCAGCATCTGCATGCGCGTGATCACGCCCTCTGTCAGCGGGTCGAGCATCGGAATCTCCCGCTGCCAGTGCTCGATGTGCGCGTCTACGGAGTCTCGCTGCATCGGGTGTGAGTCTAATTCGCTAACGGATATTTCGTTGCAGGATATTTCGTTAGCGAATAGACTGCCTTCGCGGCGATGTGGAGACCACTGCGGAACAAGAACTTCCGGCTGCTGTTCATCGGCCGGGTCGTCGACCAACTCGGCGACGCGGTCAGCCCCGCCGCGCTGGCGTTGGCGATCGTCGCGGCGACACGTTCATCGGTCGACATCGCCGTGGTGCTGGTCTGCTCGACGCTGCCCAAGATCGCGCTGCTGCCGCTCGGCGGCGTGGTAGTCGACCGGCTGGGCGCGCGCCGGGTCGCGCTGGCGGCAGCGCTTGTCTCCTGTCCCGCGCAGCTGACGATCGCCGTGGTCCTGCTTGGCGGGCGTATCGCGCTGGTGCCGATAGCGGTGGCATCGACGGTGGCCGGCATCGCGGCCGGCTTCGACACCCCGGCGACGCTGCCACTCGTGGTCGGGACGACGGAGACGAGCGAGCGCCAGGGCGCGAACGCGACGATGAGCATCGCCGCCAGCGCGACCAACCTCGGCGGGCCCGCGGTGGCCGGCCTGCTGATCTTCACCGTCGGCGCCGGCTGGGCGTTTGTACTGGACGCCTTGACGTTCCTTGTCAGCGCTGGCACGTTGGTGGCACTGGAGTTTCGAGGGAGTCCGATTGCGCGGCAGTCTTTGCGGGAGGACCTCGTGTCGGGCTGGTCTGAGGTGCGCGCGCGGACCTGGTACTGGACCAGCCTGATCGGCCACGGCACCTGGAACTTCGCCGCCGGCATGCTGCTCACCACCGGTCCCTTGATCGCCGTGGTTCACATGGGCGGCCGAGCAGTGTGGCTGACCGCGTTGCAGGCTGCCGGAGTCGGTTACCTGAGCGGAGCGTTCATAGCGGGGCGCTGGAAGCTGCGCCGCGCGGTCCTGGCCTGCAACATCGCGCAGCTGAGCTTCGCGCTGCCGCTGGTGGCGTTCGCGTTTGACGCGCCGGCCTGGCTTGCGGTTGCCAGTTACGGGCTGGCGATGGCCTCGCTGGGTTTCCTCAACCCGGTCTGGGAGACGGTCGTCCAACAGCAGGTTCCGGCCTCGGTGCTGGCGCGCGTGTCCTCCTATGACTGGCTGATCTCACTGGTGGGGATGCCGGTCGGTTATGTGCTCGGCCCGATCCTGGGGCGAGGGTTCGGTTACGCCTTACCGCTCAGCGTGGCCGCGGGCCTGGTGCTTGTCGCCGGACTGGTACCGATCTCGCTGGCGAAGGTGCGCGCCGTCAGGCTGGCGCCGGCGTCAGTTCAGCAGTAGCTCGCCGCCGGCGGCCTCCGCCAGCCCGCTGCCGAACAGCTCACAGGGCGTGTGCACGCCGGGTTTGCCCTCGCCGCGCTGGAGTCGCTTTGCGACCTCGGCGGCCGCGGCGGCGGTGAAGTCCATGGCGTCAGCTTGGACGCGCAGCCACGCCTCCCCGGTATCGCCGTCCGGCCAGGTGGCGGCCGCCCGCGCCCACGAGTGGGGGCGCGGCCTGGGCCTGGCCTTGGGTTCAACGCGCGCGAGCCTTTTTGTGAGGAAGCCGCGGACCCGGGGCGACCGCGACAGCACGAAGAACGGCGGCAGCGCGTAGCGCGCCATCGCTCCGGACGGGACCTCAGTCGAGGCGGACACGACGTTGGGTGCCTGGCTGCTGCGGGCGGCGGTGAACAGGTCGCCGCTGGTGAAGTTCGCGCTTGTCAGCAGCTCACCGTCGGGTGTTTTGACGGTTGCGGAGTTGTCGTCAAAAGGCTTTGAGATCAGCAGGCCGTCACGTACCTGGCGGCGGCCCAGCGGCAGCCCGCCGACGATGCTGGCGGCCAGGGCGTCGCCGAGCGGCGCTGCTTCAAGTGCGACTGACGGCGCCGCATCGACACGAACGTGTGTCGGGGTGGGCTTTCCTTCCAATAGCGCCAGCAGCACGCTGTCAGTGGCTACGACGCCGAAGCCCGCACCCGGTACCAGCGTCCGGTGCGCCGCGACGGCAGCGTTGTGACGGTCGAACACCGCCTGGAACGCGGGGTACTCGTTGGACAGGTCCAGGTAGTGGGTGCCTTCGGGGAGCGCATCGATCACGCGCGCGGCGGTGTCGGCGAACGGCCCGACCGTGTTCAGGACTACGGCCGGGTGGTTTTCGTTGAGTCGCGCCCGCAGGTCGGTCAGGCTGCCGGTGACGAGCCGCGGGTTCTGTGTCAGTGCCTGGGCTGCCGTTTCCAGTCGGGTGGCGTCGCGCCCGTACAGCGCCAGCGGTACGCCGGCGGCATCCAGCCGGGCGGCGATGGCCCGGCCGGTCCGGCCGCTCGCGCCGAGGATCAGGACTTCATCAGCCGATGACACCAGGTGCCACGATACCGCGGAGGTGCTCAAATGCACAAAACGATCCACAAAGCGGAGCTTTGGTGGATTAAGCGCGATTTTCGTGCATCTGAGCACAAAGCTCGCCCGCGCCGAGAGCTTTGTGCAGTTCGACATGGCGGCAGCCGCTCAGCTCGGCGCCGACCGCGTCGCAAGCACCAGCGCAACGAGAACCAGCACCCCCCAAACCAGAAACCAGGGATCCCACAGGCACGCGTGCCAGACCAACGCGCGGTGATCGGCGTTCCGGGCGCTGTGCAGCACCCCAGTCCGCACCAGCACACCGGCGCCGGTCAAAACCAGGCCGTAACCGGTCAAGACGACCCCCTCGATCCAGGTCAGCAAGCGGACCCGCCGCTGCCAGGCCACGGTTGCCTCCAAGCTGCGCCGACGCCGGCGCCGAGACCTGCGGGCTGAAACGCGCTTGACCCCCCACGGCGGCAGCAGCGCCGCGACCGCCTTCACCCCCGCCGCCGCCCAGACCGCGGCCAGCGCCCCCGCGTCGTCATAACGGTGTGCCAGCCCGACGGTGGACAGCAACCACGTCCCACCGAGTCCCCAGTACACGCTGAACGCGGCATACCCCAGGCCAACCACCATGGCTGCCAAAGCCACCCGGTGCGCCGCGGTCGACGTTGGGCCCCGCATCACCCCAACTACACTCTTGAGTGCGCAATCAAGCGCGATGGTTTGCACAGTATCCGCAGGATCGACCCCCAGGGACAGGGTAAGCGGAAGGGGGTTACGTGGCTGACCGCCGCGACATAGAGTTCACGTACTCCTCAATCGACCGGGTCTTCCGACAGAGCCTGGGCGAGCTCGCCGACTTCAGCGGCGCCAAGTACGACGGGGACTTCTCATTGAGCCTTGAGCAGGCGCAGCGACGCAAGCATGACTACGTGGCCGAGCAGCTCGGGATCACGCCCGGCCGGCGCCTGCTGGACCTCGGCTGTGGCTGGGGCGCCCTGCTCAACGACGCCCGCCGGCGCGGCGCCACCGGCACCGGCGTGACCCTGTCCAAGGCGCAGGCAAAGGCGTGTAGACGCCACGGCCTGGACGTCCATGTCCATGACGCGCGCACCGTGACCAGCGAGACGTTCGGCACCTTCGATGCGGTCGCGAGCCTCGGCGCGTTTGAGCACTTCTGCTCCCAGGACGACTACGAAGCCGGCCGCCAAGAGGACGTCTACCGTGACCTGTTCACGAACGTCGCCGGCCTGCTCCCGCCCGAGGGCCGCTTCTACCTCCAGACGATGACCTTCGGACGAAACATGATCCCCGTAAACGAGATCAGCGTGGAGGCGCCACGCGACTCCGACGCCTGGTACCTGGGGCTGCTGGGCTGCCAGTTCCCCGGCTCCTTCCTGCCCTTCGGCAAGGAGCAGGTCGAGCGCTGCGCCGCGCCCCACTTCCGCCTGGTCGAGAGCTCCAGCGGACGCCTGGATTACATCGAGACGATCCACCAGTGGAACAAGCGGATCGGGGCGCCGGGCCTGAAGAAGTCCCTGACGAAACTCCGCCTGCTGCCGCTGTGGCTGACGAGCAAGACCTTCCGCCTGGGCTTCACCTCCGGCGTGTCAACGAACCAAGTCTGCTTCCAACGCGAGCTGCTTGACCATTACCGCCTGGTGTTTGAGCGCACCGGTCCATGAAGCGCCTGAGCCCCGCGCGCCAGGCGCTGCTGGCGCTTGCACTTGGCGGCTTTGGGATCGGCACCGGCGAGTTCGTGATCCTCGGGCTGCTGCCTAACGTCGCGGCCAGCCTGCACGTCTCGATCCCGCACGCCGGCTATCTGATCTCCGCCTACGCGCTGGGCGTAGTGATCGGCGCGCCGCTGCTGACGCCGGTGTCGGTGTGGATTCCGCATAAGGCGTTCCTGATCGCGGGAGCGCTGACGCTCGCGCTGGGCAACTTCGTGTCCGCCGCGATGCCGAGCTTCGACACGCTGCTGGTCGTGCGGTTCCTGTCCGGGTTACCGCACGGCGCCTACTTCGGGGTCGCCTCCGTTGTCGCGGGACGGCTGGTGGCCGAGAACCGGCGCGCGGCGGCGATGTCGATCGTGTTCGCCGGTTTGACCTTCGCCAACGTCGTCGGCGTGCCGCTGACCACGCTGGTGGGCCAGCACTTCGGCTGGCGGCTGGTGTTCTGCCTGGTCGGCGCGATCGAGCTGCTCTCCGCGCTGGCGATCAGCTTCCGCGTCCCGCACGCCAAGGTCGACGTCGACGCGGAGCCCGTGCGGGTACGCCATGAGCTGGCCGCGTTCGCGCAGAAGCAGATCTGGCTGTCGCTGGGGATCGCGGTGGTCGGCGGCGGCGCGATGTTCTGCACGTTCTCCTACATCGCGCCGATGATGGAGCACTCCGCCGGCTTCCCGGCGTCGGCGATCACGCCGCTGATGGTCCTGTTCGGGCTGGGGATGACGGCCGGCAACCTGGTCGGCGCGCGGCTCGCGGACCGGAGCCTGATGCGCACTATCTACGCCGCGCTGACAGCGGAGGCGATCGTCGCGACGATCTTCTTCTTCGCCTCCAAGAACGAGATCACGGCCGTGTTCTGTCTGTTCTGCTTCCCGTTCTGTGCGATGGCGGTGCTGCCCGCGATGCAGAACCGGATAGTCGGCCTGGCCGGCGGCGCCCCGAACATGGCCGCCGCCTCCATCCATGCGGCCTTCAACATCGCGAACTCGATCGGCGCCTGGCTCGGCGGCGCGACCATCGCGGCCGGGCTCGGCTACTCCTCACCGAACCTCGGGGCCGCGCTGATCGCGCTGCTCGGCCTGGGGATCGCCAGCGTTTCCGGCGCCGTCGAACGCCGCGAGCGGGTCCCGGTCTAGCGCCCCCCACACCTCGGCGGCGACCTCCACGATCAGCTCCAGCTTCGCCTTCTCCTCGTCGATCGTCAGGGCGTTGCCCTCCTCGGTCGAGGAGAACCCACACTGACCGGAGATGCAGAGCTGGTCGAGGTCGACGTACTTGGACGCTTCCTCAATCCTCGACTTGAGGAAGTCCTTGCTCTCCAGCTCGGGACGCTTGGTGGTGACGAGCCCGAGCACGACCTGCTTGCCCTTGGGCAGGTAGCGCAGCGGCGCGAACGTGCCGGAGCGCTCATCATCGAACTCCAGGAAGTACCCGTTCACTTCCAAATCTCCGAACAGCGCCTCCGCGACGAAGTCATAGCCGCCCTCTGCCGCCCACATCGACTGGTTGTTGCCGCGGCACAGGTGCGTCGTGATCACCAGGTCCTCGGGCTTGTCGGCCAGCGCGCGGTTGATGTTGGAGATGTAGTGCTCGTGCAGGTGGGCGGGGTCACCGCCGATCTCCAGCACGTGCTGACGCTGGGCCGGATCGTTCAGGTAGGCGAGGCTGGTGTCGTCCAGCTGCAGGTAACGACAGCCGAGCTGATAGGCGCCCTGGACCTGCTTGGCGTACGCGGCCGTGAGGTCGTCCCAGAACTTGTCGAGGTCCGGGTACACGCCGCGGTCGATCGAGGAGTTGCCACCGCGGTAGTGGACCATGCTCGGTGAGGGCAACGTCAGCTTCGGGGTCTGACCTGCCAGCGCGTTGTCACGCAGGAACTTGAAGTCCTCACCGAAGATCGTCTCAGAGACCCCGACCCTACCGGCGACGTGCATCGCGGGCGGTGTGTAGTCCAGCTCACGATCCTTGTTGTGGAAGTGCACCCGAGCCGAGTTGCCGTTGGTCTGCTCGACCCCGTCCAGCTGGTAGATGAAGTCCATGTGCCAGGAGGAGCGGCGGAACTCGCCGTCCGTGACGGTCCGCAAGCCGACGTCGTGCTGGAGCTGTATCAGGTCCCGGATCGCGGCGTCCTCCTGGGCCTTCAGCTCCGCGGCGCTGATCCTGCCCGCCTTCAGCTCGGCACGCGCGTGGAGCAGAGACTTCGGCCGCAGCAGGCTGCCGACGTGATCGGCTCGGAACGGGGGCAGCGTTCTGGGGCCCGCTTGGGCGCTGGCTTCAGGCATCGAGGCACCTCTCTCGTCGTGTACCAGCCGAGGATCGCAGAGCGGCTCATCCGCCGTGCTGAGCCCAAAGCCAGCACGGCGGTCAGGCGTCTCTCACAGGCGCCAGCTCCGCCGGGGGTTCGCGCCGGCGGACCCGGAACAGCCGGGCGATCCCGCGCAGATCACCGAGCGCGGTGGACACGATGTCGACGCGCGAGTCGGGATCGTCCAGCCAGTCGACCGCGACCTCATGGATGCGCATCCCGCGCCGCTGGGCTGTCACCAGCAGTTCAGTGTCAAAAAACCAGGCCTCGTCACAGACGCTCGACAGCAGCGGTGTCAGTACATCACCGCGCACGGCCTTGAAGCCACACTGCGCGTCACTGAACTGTGCACCGAGGCTGAGCTGTAACAGCCAGTTATACGCGCGGGAAATGAACTCACGTTTGAGACCGCGCTGGACCCGCGAGCCGGGCGCCAGGCGTGTCCCGATCGCAACCTCGCTGTGTCCTGACAACAGCGGTGCCACCAGTGGCAGCAGCGCCCGCAGGTCGGTTGACAGGTCGACGTCCATGTACGCGACCACCCGGGCGTCACTTGCCGACCAGGCGGCGCGCAGCGCGCGGCCGCGGCCCTTCTGTTTCAGGCGCAGGACGCTGACGCGCTCAAAATCAGACGCGAGCGTGTAGGCGACCGCCGGGGTCGCGTCGGTGCTGGCGTTGTCCGCGATCGTGATCCGCCATGAGAACGGCACCGACCCCGACAGGAAGCGGTGGACGCGCTCCACCGAGCCGGCCAGTACGCGCTCCTCGTTGTAGACCGGGATCACGATTTCCACGTCGCAGCGTTCCATGCCGATCAGCCTGCCTGGCGCGCGCTTGAGCGGTGTGAGCCAAATCCAAGGATT
>JAFMRN010000251.1 GCA_017354065.1 Solirubrobacterales bacterium | reverse complement strand
GCGTCTGCGCCGAGGTGCGCAACGGGCTGGCGCCCGAGCACGCCGTGGGCCGCGTGATCGCCAGGCCGTTCAGGGGTGAGGCGCCCGACTTCAAACGCACCAACCGGCGGCGGGATTTCGCCCTGGCACCGCCCGGCCACTCATACCTGGAGGCGATCCAGTCCGCCGGGGTGCCGGTGCACACCGTCGGCAAGACCGGCCAGCTGATGGCCGGCGTCGGCATCGACCACCAGCACCCGGGGGCGACCAACGCCGTGTCGCTGGCCAACACAGGCGAGCTGATCGAGACGCTCGATCATGGAATGGTGTTCACGAACCTGGTGGAGACGGACCAGGTCTACGGGCACCGCCACGACGCTCCGGGCTTCGCGGGCGCGCTCCAGGAGATCGACCGGCACGTGGCGCGCTGGCGCCCGCGCCTGGGCAGCGAAGACATGCTGATCCTGACCGCCGACCACGGCTGTGATGTGACCGCACCGCACACCGATCACACCCGTGAGTACGCGCCGCTGCTGGCGCTGATCGGCCCGGGAACCACCTACAGCCGCCGCCACGACGGGATCCTCGCCGACGTCGGTGCCAGCGCGCTTGACTGGCTCACCGGCCAGGAGGCGCCGGAGCTACCGGGACACTCATTTCTCTGATGCCCGAGCTACCCGAGGTCGAGACGATCCGCCGCCAGCTGGCGCCCCAGCTGGAGGGCCGCAAGCTGAAACAAGTGGAGATCCTCGATCCGCGCTGGACGTTGCCCGACCCGCCCGAGCTGACCGCTGACGGCTTGACGGGCGCGACCGTCGAGCGGGTCAACCGCGCGGGCAAGTATCTGATCTGGGAACTGTCTCAGGACCGCCACCTGCTGTTGCACCTGCGCATGACCGGCGCGCTGTTGTATGACCCGCCCGCGGAGCAGTCTCACACACGCGCGCGCTTCGAGCTCGATGACGGCCACCGTCTGGCATTTGTCGATCCGCGCCGGTTCGGGACCGGTCATCTGCTGCTGGGCTGGGAGGAGCGCGAGCGTTACCTCGACGCGCGGCTCGGCCCTGAGCCGTTCACGGACGCCTTCAACGTCGATTACCTGCGCGCCGCGGCCAAGGGCCGCCAGACGGCCGTGAAGAGCTTCATCCTCGACCAGCGGCGGATCGCCGGCGTCGGCAACATCTACGCGGATGAGGCGCTGTTCCGCGCCGGCGTGCATCCGCTGCGCCAGACCGGGAAGCTGACCGCCAAGCAGTGGGTTGCGCTGGCCCAGGCGATCGAGATCTCGCTGGCCCTGGGCATCGACGCCAAGGGCGCGTCGATCGATGATTTCCGCCACGTCGACGGCCAGCGCGGCTCATTCCAGGACCTGTTCCTGGTGCACACGCGGGCTGGTCAGTCGTGTGTCAACTGCGGGCGCGAGATAGTGAAGCTGTACGTTGGCGGCCGCGGCACGTACGTCTGTGAGCGCTGCCAGCCCCGCCCGCGGAGGGGGTGACGCGGATTTTGACGCCTATAGGCGTCAAAACTCCCCAGACCATCACACGAGGATCACACCCCCGTCACACCGGAAAGCGACCGCCGCGCGAGGCTGGGGAAATGTCCGAGATCAGCCGCCGCAACCTGCTGAAGAGCGCGACCGCCGCGGGCGTCGGGCTGACCGTGGCCGAACAACTCGCGCCCTCAGAAGCCTCCGCGCACCCGGCCAAGGCTTCCCACGCACCCACTCCGGCCTCGGCACCGCCGATCACCGGGATCCATTTGCAGTTCGGCCAAGACCCCGCCTCCACGATGGTGGTCACCTGGCAGACCTACGGCGCGGTCGACAACCCACGCGTCGAGTTCGCGCCCGCCGACGGACGCCGCCGCTTCCGGCCGGTTCCCGCCGAAACCCGCACCTACACCGACCCGAAAGAGCCGGACGAGCCTGTCTACGTTCACTCGGCGACCCTCAGCGGTCTGCAGCCGAACACCGCCTATGTCTACACAGTGCTCCAGGAGGGAGCCGACGTAGAGGTCGGGGACTTCACCACGGCGCCGCGCGGCCGTGCGCCGTTCACCTTCACCAGCTACGGGGATCAGGGCACCCCGACGATGACCGCGCCGACCAACCTACCCGCACCGGCGCCGGCGTTCAAGAACGACAACCTCGGCTCGCCCGCCGCGGGCGACGTAACCGCCGGGGTCGAGAAAATCGCGCCGCTGTTCCACCTCGTCAACGGCGACCTCTGCTACGCGAACCTGTCAAGTGTGCCGGTCCGGACCTGGTCTGACTGGTTCGCCTCCAACAGCCGCTCGGCGCGCTACCGCGCCTGGATGCCGACCGCGGGCAACCACGAGAACGAGGCGCTCGGAACCACGGGCTTTGAGCCCTACCAGACCTACTTCAGCCTGCCCGACAACGGCCAGCCCGACCGCTTCCAGGGCCTCTGGTACGCGTTCCGCGTCGGCTCGGTCAAGGTGATCGCGATCAACAACGACGACGTCTGCTACCAGGACGCCGGCAGCTCCTACGTGCACGGCTACTCCGGCGGCGCCCAGCAGCGCTGGCTCGAAAACGAGCTGGCCAAGGCGCGCGCCGACCGCTCGATTGACTGGGTTGTGATCTGCATGCACCAGGTGGCGATGTCCACCGCCAAGGGCTTCAACGGCGCCGACCTGGGGATCCGCCAGTCCTGGATGCCGCTGTTTGACAAGTACGGCGTCGACCTGGTCGTCGCCGGCCACGAGCACCACTACGAGCGCACCCAGCCGGTGCGGGGCACGAACGGAAGCACGCTGTTGACACCCCAGCCGGTCAGCGGCGCGCAGTCCTCGGTGATCGACACGACTCAGGGGACCGTGCACATGATCATCGGTGGGGGCGGGACCTCGGCGCCCTCCAACGCGCTGCTCACCGACCCGCCGGTCTGTCAGGTGCTCACCTCGGTCGGTCCGGGCAGGACCAACGGCAAGCTGACCGCGAACTACAGCCAGGAGGATGCGACCTGGGCGTCGGTCCGGGACAAGGACTTCGCCTACGGGTTCGCGGCCTTTTCAGTCGATCCCGGTGACCGCCCCGGCGGGCAGACGTCGATCGCGGTGACCTACTACCGCGTGAAGGGCTTCGGCGGGGAGCTCGAGGCCTACGACGCCTTCAAGCTCGTGCGCCCGCGCCGCGACTAAATATTCAAGAGGTCTTGGAGCTTGCCGGCGCGGTCCACGGCGCGCAGTTCGTCAAAGCCACCCACGACGTTCTGGTTGATCACGATCTGGGGGAAGGACTGGCCGCCGGTCAGCTCGACCAGCTTGTCGCGATCGTCCGCCGAGCGGGTCATATTGACTTCCTCATAACTGACGCCGCGCTTCTTCAGCAGGGCCTTGGCGCCCTCACAGTAGGGGCACATCGTGGTGGTGTAGACCTTGACATCGGCTTCCATACTTCAGAAAGGATAGCGTGGGCGGAACGCTCAAAACGGAGGCGATCGTGCTGCGCTCGATCCGCTACGGCGAGGCCGACCGGATCCTGCACGTCTACACGCCCGAGCACGGCCGCCTGTCGGCTATCGCCAAGGGCGCCCGCCGCTCCAAGAGCCGTTTCGGCGCGCGGCTCGAGCCGTTCATGCAGGTCAACCTGCTGTTGCACCAGGGTCGCAGCGAGCTGCACACCGTGACCGGCGTGGACACCGTCGCGGCCCGCCCGGCACTGCGCGAGTCAGCGGCGGCGCTGGACGGCGCCGCCCGCGCCTGCGACGCGGTCTCACGGCTGTTCGAGACCGACGACCCGCACCCGGAGGTGTTCGCGCTGCTGGCCAACGAACTGACGTTGCTGGCGGCCCCCCCCCC
>JAFMRN010000070.1:5218-9519 GCA_017354065.1 Solirubrobacterales bacterium | reverse complement strand
CCGCCGTCGAGCAGGCCGGTTACGCGTGTCTGCTCGGTGCCGGTGCAGCCGACGCCCTGCGCCGGCTGCCGCGCGGCACGCTGGTCGATCCGTCAGCGGGCGCCACCGCGTTCTGGGCGCCGAGCGCCGGCACGCGCGTGGCCCTGGAACTGTCCGGTCCCGGGATCAAGGACGCCAAGCGGCTGGTCCTGAGCGTCGATGACGAGGACATGGTCGACGCGCTTTTGGAGACGCGCACCGACCCGCCGCGCGGGGTTGATGTGGCCGTGTTCCCCGGAGACGGGCATGTCATCGGCCTGCCCCGGACAACCCGACTGGAGGTCCGCTGATGGCATATACGGCAGTACGCGGCGGTGAGGCCGCCGTTGAGGCGGCCGGCCGGATCGAGCGTGAATACGCCGCGGCCGGCACGGTCAGCGCCGAGGACGTCCAGACTTCGCTCCCCTACCTCGTCGATCAGGTGATCAGTGAGGCTCGGCTGTACGCGCCCGAGCTCGCGGCCCGGGCGATCGCGGAGGCGCGCGGTGATGTCGCTGAAGCCGTGTTTCTGTTGCGTGCGTACCGCTCAACGCTGGATCGTGTCAGCAACTCGCTGGCCCTGGACACCGACACGATGCGGGTCACCCGGCGGATCTCCTCGGCCTTCAAGGACATCCCCGGCGGGCAGCTGCTCGGCGGAACGCGCGATTACACCCAGCGGCTGCTGGGACGAGGCGCGCTTGCCGGCGCCGCGTCTGAGACTGAAACGGACGTGCGTGGCGACGGTGGGGAGGGGCTGCTGCCTCGGGTCACCGACCTGTTGCGTGACCAGGGGCTGGTCGCGGAGCGCAGCTCGGATGAGGATCCGGAGGAGCCCTATGACCTGACCCGCCAGCCGCTGCGGATCCCGACCCCGCGCTCCGGTCGCCTCCAGGGCCTGGCCGGCAGTGAAACGGGCGCGATCTCGGCGCTGGCCTACAGCTCGATGCGCGGCTTCGGTCCCGGTCACCCGGTCCCGGCCGACTTTCGCATCGGTTACCTGCCGCTGCTGGTCGAGCACCCATACGCGGACGTGCCGGTTGAGATCGGCGAGATCTACTGCACCGAGTGCGAGATGGTCCACCACGCTGAAGATGAACCCGGGAGCGGAGGTCTCGGCATGGGATATGGCTTCACCCTGGGCCGGAACGAGCGGAAGGCGATCTCGATGGCGATCCTCGATGACGCGATTGAGGTCGGCAACGCCCGAGCCACCGGTCCGGCGGCACCGGCCGAGGATGAAGAGTTCGTGCTCTATCACGTCGACGGGCTTGAATCGACCGGCTTCCTGGAGCACCTCAAGTTGCCCCACTACGTGACCTTCCAGTCGGGGCTGGACCGGTTGCGGTACGCGAACATGGACGGGGAGTGAGCATGCGGGCCGATGCGCTGCTTGACCAGGTGGTGGACTCCGCCGAGCCCGAGTACAACTTCGCGTTTCTGGATGAGCGCACCAAGCGCGCGATCCGCCGCGCCGCGCTGAAGGGCGTTGCGATCCCCGGCCATCAGGTCCCGTTCGGCAGCAGGGAGATGCCGATAGCACGCGGCTGGGGGACCGGCGGCCTGCAGCTGTCACTTGCGCTGATCGGCCCCCATGACGTGTTCAAGGCGATCGACCAGGGGTCCGACGACTCTGTCAACGCGGTCAACATCCGCCACTTTGTCGCAGCCATGTCGGGCGTGGAAACCGTGACCGCGACAGCGGAGGCGACGATCATCCAGTCGCGCCACCGGATCCCGGAGGAGACGCTGCGTCCCGATCAGGTGCTCGTGCTGCAGGTGCCGAAGCCAGAGCCGCTGTCCCGGATCGAGCCGCGCGTGGCGCGCAGCCAGAAAATGCACGCCGAAGGTGACTACGCGTCAATGTGGTTGTCCCTGTATGAGGGCGTGGCTCTCAGCGGCGATATCTCGATGGGCGCCGACTACCCGGCGATAGTTAACGGCAACTACCTGATGGCGCCCTCGCCGATCCCGCGCTGGGACATGCCCAAGCTCCACCACGCACCGTTCCTGACGCTGTTTGGTGCGGGGCGCGAGAAGCGGATCTACGCGGTGCCGCCGTATACGAGCGTTGAGCCGCTGGAGTTCAGCGACTACCACTTCCGGGTGGAGGAGTTCCCCTCACCGTGTCAGCTCTGCGGAGCGACCGACACGTTCCTGGATGAGCACGTGGATCCGCACGGCGGCGGGTCCACCTACAGCTGCTCTGACACCGCGTACTGCGCGGCACGCCGTGAGGGGAGCCAGGCATGAGCGCGCACAGGCCGGTCCTTAAGGTGAGCGGCCTCACGCGCTTGTTCGGTCCGGGCTGTGATGCCTGCCTGTCCTCGACCGGTCCCGAGCAGGAGACCAACCGCTGTGTCCACTGCGGGACGACCGTCGCCTGCGCGGACGTCAGCTTTGACATCGGCGAGGGTGAGGTGCTGGGCATCGTCGGTGAGTCCGGCAGCGGCAAGAGCACCGTCGCCGGCTGTCTTGCCTTTGACGTGCCCGCCTCAGCCGGTGAGGCGCGGCTCTGCACCCTGCCGGGCGCCAACATGTTTGAGCTTGACGCCGCCGCGCGCCGGCGGCTGCGGGCGATGGAGATCGGCATCGTCTACCAGACTCCCCAGCAGGGTTTGCGCCTCGATGTGACGGCCGGGGGTAACGTCGCTGAGCGGTTGCTGTCCGCGGATTGGCGCCATGTGGGGCAGATCCGTGAACGCGCCGGGAACCTGCTCGAGCGAACCGAGATCCCGCGCGCGAGGATGGATGAGCCGCCCCGGATCTTCTCCGGCGGGATGCGCCAGCGTGTGCAGCTTGCCAAGGCGCTCGCGCACAAGCCGTCGTTGTTGATCCTCGACGAGCCGACCACGGGCTTGGACGTATCGGTCCAGGCCCGGATCCTCGATCTGATCCAGGAGATCCAGCGCGAAGCCGGGGTCGCGACGATCGTCATCTCCCACGACCTCGGCGTGATCAGGCTGCTGACCGAGCGCACGCTGGTGATGCGCCTCGGGCGGGTGGTCGAGGCCGGGCTCACCGACCAGATCCTTGATGACCCCCAGCACCCTTACACGCAACTACTCGTCAACTCCGCACTCACATGATCGAACCCCACCTCGAAGTGCGCGCGCTGTCAAAGCGCTTCACCATGCACATGCTCGGCGGTGCCTCGCCGGTCGCTCTTGACGAGGTCAGCTTCAGCGTGAAGCGCGGCACGTTTCTCGCGATCGTCGGCCGCTCCGGCTCGGGCAAGTCCTCGCTGCTGCGCTGTCTGTACCGCCGTTACCTGCCTACCTCCGGGGAGATCATCTACACGGCTGCCGACGGCCCCGTTGACCTGGCCGCGGCCTCCGACCAGGAGATCCTGGCGTTGCGCCGCGTGGAAATCGGGTACGTCTCCCAGTTCCTGCGGGCAACCCCGCGAGTGCTGGCCGTCGACGTCGTGGCCGCACCGCTGCTGCGTCAGGGCGTTGGAATTGAGAGCGCCCGTGAACGCGCCGGCGAGATGCTGTCGCGCCTGGGACTGGCAGAGCCACTGCACACCGCGCTGCCGGCGACCATGAGCGGCGGTGAGCAACAACGCGTCAACGTCGCCCGCGCGCTGTGTGCCCGGCCCCGGCTGCTCCTGGTCGACGAGCCCACCAGCGCGCTTGACTCAGAAACGCGAGCCCGCGCGATCGACGCTCTGTCCGAGCTCAAGGACCAGGGCGTGACCGTGGTCGGCGTGTTCCACGACCAGGAGGCCGTCGACGCACTGGCTGACGAGGTGCTCGAACTTGAAGACGGAGCGATCGTCCGCCACGCCGCGCACGACCCGGACCTGCCGCTGATCTCACGCTGAGCTTTGCGGCTTAAGCCCCATATTTGTCCCTTTCGCGCATCGCTCAGCGCGAGCTACGTGCTCAGTCGTCTGAGGAGCGCGAGTAGCTGCCCGCGTTCGGCCGCCTCCAGCGGTGCCAGGACCTCTTCCTGTGCAGAGACGATCCGCGTTTCCAGGCGCTTCAGCTTGCGGGTGCCGGCGCCTGTGATCGCGACGACCTTGCGTCGCTGATCGTTGGGATCGGCTCTCCGGACCACGAGTCCCTGGTCCTCAAGCGTGCTGACAATCGCGTGCAGGTCGCTGCGATCGACCCACAACTGCCGGCCCAGGTCTGCCTGGCTCGCTGGGCCGCGCTCCGCGAGGGCCGCGAGCAGCGTGAAGTGCTGGCGGCGCAGGCCCTCAGGCGCCAACGCGGCGCTGACCAGATCATGAGCGCGGCGTGCCGCCTGGCCTAGAAGCCAGCTGGGCAGACCGCGGG
>JAFMRN010000070.1:0-5208 GCA_017354065.1 Solirubrobacterales bacterium | reverse complement strand
TCTCCGGTGCGCGCGAGTCCATGCCAGCGAGGGTAACAAGTTCGTTGGACAACCCAACGGTTTAGAGCTATCGTTGGGCGCACCAACAATCTCGGTTCAGGAGTCGATATGTCCACCACCGTTGAACTGCCCTTCGGCGCGCAGCTGATCGGGCAGACCGAGAACGCGCTGTCAGCGATCATCGAATCGCTATTGGCAGAAACCGGAGTCCGTCGCGACCAGTGGATCGCATTACGGGTCGCCTCAAGCACCTCTGCTCAGCAACAAATCACGCGGCTTGCGTCCACGTTCCAGGAGCACCCCGACAGCGCAGGCGCACGGCTGGACGAGCTGATCGCTGCCGGTCTGCTTCAGCGCGATGGTGAACTGACCCAAGCCGGGCGCGACTTGATCAACAACACCGTGCCGCGGACCGACGCCGTGGCAAAGCGGCTTTGGGGCGACCTGCCGGCCGGCGATCTTGATATCGCCGGCCGGGTGCTGCGTACGGTTTTGACGCGCGCCAGCGCCGGGGCGGGCTAAAGGCGCCCACGCCTGCGATCATCAGGCGCACGCGGCTGTAGCTCAGTTGGTAGAGCAGCGGACTTTTAATCCGAAGCGCGTGGGTTCGAGTCCCACTGGCCGCACTAGAAAAGACCAGCGTATAGGCATATTTGAACACCTCGCCCTCGCGTAGGAACTCAAAAATGTCCCCAATGTGTCCCGAAGCGGACTAGTATTTGGGACATGAGCGGGCGGAGGGAGCCCACGGGGCATGTCTTCAGAGTCGACCGGGCCAAGGGTCCGGTCTGGTACGCCAAGTACCGATTGCCTGACGGTCGCCAGGTCCAGAAGCGGATCGGCCCGGCGTGGACAGACCGTGGCCGGCCACGGGAGGGCTACTTCACGAAACGCACAGCCGAGGCCTGGCTGTATGACGTATTGGCTGCGGCACGCCACGGAACGCTGGCGGGGATGCGCTCCGGCGGCGCGACGTTCGCGGAGGTCGCAGCCGAATGGCTGCGTTTCATCGAGCAGGACCGCGAGCGCAAGCCATCGACGATCGTCGACTACCGCTCCGCCTTGCACGCGCACCTGTTGCCGGCGTTCGGTGACCGGCCCGTGGAGGAGATCACCTACGAGGAGATCGAGGCCTGGCGCGGCACCCTGGCCGGTCTCTCCAGCCGCTCTAAGAACAAGCTCTTGATCCAGCTGCACGGCATCTTCCGTCGCGCCCAGCGGGTTTACGGCCTGGACTCCAACCCGCTCATGCGAATCGAGAAGCACCCCCAGCGCTCCAGCGGTGACATCCAGGTCTTCTCGCCCGAGGAGGTCTGGGCACTGGTCCGCGCGGGCTCCAACGAGACGGACGCGGCGCTGTTTCTGACAGCCGCCTTCACCGGGCTGCGGATGGGTGAGCTGCTGGCGCTGCGCTGGCGTGACGTTGACTTCCCCGGTGCGACGATCCGCGTCCGCTCCAGCTTCGCCGGCGGTCAGCTGACCACACCCAAGTCCGGCAAGGTCCGGTCGGTGCCGATGGCGCCCGACGTCGCGTCGGCTCTCGCGCGCCTCGGGGGTCGGGACGAGTTCACCTCCGATGACGACCTCGTGTTTGTCAGCCCGGTCGGCTCCTACCTGTCAGGTTCCGCGCTGCGGACTCGTTACAAGGCCGCGTTGGCGCGTGCCGGGCTGCGCGCGCTGCGCTTCCACGATCTGCGTCACACGTTCGGCACGCGGATGATCGCCAAGGCCGACATCCGTCGCGTGCAGGAGTGGATGGGCCACGCTGATATCCAGACGACGATGAAGTATCTCCACTATGCGCCCCACCCCGAGGACGCGCGCCTGGTTGCTGAGGCTTTCGCGCTGCCTGAGGCGGGAACGGAGGGGGACGCTTTGGGGACGCAAGGGGACGGAACGGGACGCTTTGGCGCCGGCGGACCTGGTCGGGTTCTCTGAGGTGCCGCGCCTTTGTGACTTCTACGGGATCGTGATCCTGATGTTCACCGACGAGGGCAACCAGTTCGTGCCCCACGCGACGCCCGCAGCTCAAGCTGGTGCAGAAGTGGGCCGTACTGCACCGTGAGGAGCTGGCCCAGAACTGGGCGCTTGCACAGTCGGGCCAGCGGGTTCGCAGCATCGATCCGCTGGCCTAACATGACCTCCATGGGTTCCACGCGTCCCCATTGGGTGATTCGCGGTGTCACCGTGCTCGGTGACCATCAGCTCCGTCTGCTGTTTGAGGACGGTACGGTCGGTGACGTCTCCTTCGCGGATTACATCTGGAGAGGCATCTTGGAGCCGCTCCGGGACCCGAAGCGCTTCGCCAAGGTCACCCTGAAGTACGGGACGCTGTACTGGGAACAGGACGACTTGGACCTTCCTCCTGAGCCGCTGTACGAAGCCGCACGCGCCCACCAGCTGGTGCCGGCCTCAGCAGCCGCGTAGGAACGGGCATCGAAACAGGGTTGGCGTTGGTGTGGGTGCCGAAGCGACTGTCGCGCGCGGTCCCGGTAGCTGGGGATCTCGCCTGCGGCTCGATGTAGCTACCCGCGCGCGTCCCACACGCTGCTCAACCCGACTCCCGACAGGGCCACACTAATCGCACAGCGTGCTTGCGTCCCCAAGCGTCCCATCGGGCACTGCCCGGGCGTTTTCGGGCATTCCCGGTCATTTTGAGGGGACGCTTGGTGACGCTTCGGCCGTCAGCACGATGGTGCGTACAGTGTGGCTCTCCCGCTGTTGGGATGTGGAGTCTGAGCGGCGTGGACCGGCGGTAGCCGTGCCGCGAACGCGAGCAGCGGACCCTGCAACCGCCTGAAATCGGCGAGCCCTGTCTGTGACCTACTTGTAGGGCGGTCCGCCGGGGCAGTTGGTGATCTTATGGTAAGGGCTGAACTTGTCCGCGAAGTGGCCCGGGATGGTGTTGGCCCTCGTCTCGAAGCCGCTAGCGCCACCTTTCCACCACGTGTCCGCGCAGCCGTTGTAGCGGATGTTGACGCTGCCCCTGATTCCGGTTTCAGGCTTGCTGAACGACCCGGCGATCGCCCAGTTTCCGATGTAAAGCTTTGAATTGGCGTGCATCGTTACCGACGCATCGCATTCCCAAGTCCAATGCCAACTGGTGTCCTTGCCCTTCACGGAATAATGGACGTAGTCTCCTACGTTTCCGTGGCACAGGATGATGCGTCCCCCGGCCGGCCGCACCAGAGCTCTCGTTGGGCTGGGCGTGTCTGTGTCGGTTGGCAGAAGAGACGTTGAGAACGTAGACGGGCTGCCGGCCACCGACGAAGCGGCGGGTGCTGCAAATGCGCTGGAAGGAGCCGAACTCAGGGGGTTTACGGAGCCTGGCTCGTATCGGTGGCTGTTGCGCCGTTGGCGTTTACGGTGGTCTCGGTAACCCACGCAGTGCCCGGAGTCGTGGTCCCGACGTTGGCACCAGAAACTGGTGCAGCGGCGGCTGTGATGGTGCTGACAGCTGCGAAGCTCCCTATTGCAGCTCCAATGATCGCTTTCCTCTTCACGCTTCCCCCTCGTGATAGCTGGATGGTAAAAAGGGGAACGTAATGACGCGGGTGATGAGAGTCAAGGACGGTGGCCAATGGCGCCTCGGTTGTGCTGAAGACATCGCATGGATCGAATCCGCGATCGACTTCTCAAGGCCGCTGGTGACCGAGTTGCCGCCCGTGTTCGCCGCATACTGTCGTGTCGAAATCCCGGATGATCCTAAGTCTCGCGCTCGGCACGACACCGCCATTGTGCGGGCACTGACCGACGAATCTGGACCCTCGCCATGGTGGCTGGGCTACCTAGAATATGGAATCGAGATAACACGCGCGTTCGGCAATATGCCGAGGACGCGCCTCTTTGGCTGGGACTTCGTTCTCATCCAAGCTGGCGCTGATCAGGCGCTCAACTGGCGTACCAGGTGCGCGCCGTCTCTCGACTGGAAGGGGGCGTTACCAGACCTTCTATTCCACGCGGACCATTCATGGATGTTGTTCACCTCATGGGATGACCACTGGAGCGGGGTTGGCGGGTCGCAGGCCCTTGTCCGGCGCATTATCGACGACCCCGAGCTCCGTTCTAGCACGCGAGTACTCATGGGGCCGTACGAATAGACGACGAGGCGGCTTCGGCGGACCAGTGTGTGTGGGTTGACCTTGCTTCGCAATCGGTAGGCAGCGCTTGCGCGCAACAGGCTCGGTGCGGCTCAAGCGCGCGCGACAAACCTCATCGCGCCGACAGGCGCGATCCTCAGCTTCCGAGACCGCGCGCGACAGCCACTCTGGGCTGCGACCGACTCCATCTGCTCCTAAGCCCGAACCCCGCGGGGCGGAACAAAATGTGTCCCCAGAAATGTCCCGAACTCAGCAATTCTGAGGGCAGCGCACTGCACTGAGCAGCACCAAAAGCCCTGTAGATAAGCCAAAAGCCCTGCAAAAGAGCACCTTTTAATCCGAAGCGCGTGGGTTCGAGTCCCACCGGCCGCACTAAAGGACCCGTGGCGGCACCGGAGCCGAGCGTGCCTGATTCTCAAGGTCCAAGAAGTCCATGACATCCGCGGCGTTGGCGTCGCGGAGGGTCAGCGCCGGGAGGTTCCACTTCCGTTCGATCGTCGCCAGTACGGACGTGTGGTCGTGGACAACGTCGGTGACGGTTTGTCGCCGCGAGTAAGGGGAGACCACGATGGCCGGCACGCGCGGGCCGTACTGTGTGTAGCCTACGTGCGGGTCGCCCGGTGACAGGACCGGCCGGATCTGGTCAGGAGCGATCGCCTCCGGCGGCGGGACGTGGTCGTAGTAACCGCCGTGCTCGTCATAGATGTAGATCAGGCAGGTGCGCTCCCAAGCCGGCGAGTTGAGGACCGCGCTCACAACCCTTTGGGCCCACTGTTCACCCGGCCTCATGTCCTGGGGGTCTTCCTGGGACTCGGCGGGATGTTTGGCCTCAAGGTCAGCATCGAGCCGCTGCAGTGCGTCGTACAGCGGGCGTGGCAGTTGGCTGAACGGTTTGCCGATATTCGAGAAAGGGTCGATTCGCGGATCGACGAAGCTGACAGCTGGCAGGGTCCCCGCGGCGCACGCCTCATAGAACTTCTCAATCCCGTGGTGGTTCTCGAGGTGCCGGATCGCATTCCACGCGAGCACGAACGTCATTGGGATATCCGAGAAGTAGTTGGCCCACGAGATCCCGTGCCTGTGCAGCTGGTCGAAAATCGTCCCGTTG
>JAFMRN010000069.1 GCA_017354065.1 Solirubrobacterales bacterium | reverse complement strand
TCGGACCCGTTCGAGCAGGCGACCGAGCAGTAGTCGCGCAACGTCTTGCCCACGATGTTCGAGCTGGTCGCGTTGGCCGAGTCGATGAACCACCGGTACCACGAGGCGGTGTGGTAGCTGCCGGTGTCGCCGATCAGCTTCCATCGCGGCGTCGCGAGGCTCTTGGTCGCGTAGTACTGCTGTGGCGCGTTGCCGCTCTGATCGACGCCCTGGGGCTCGCCGATGTACTCGCCGAGGTACGCGTCATAGGTGATGTCCATGACGAACAGGGGGGAGGTCGGCGGTGTCTTGGAAGCCGCGACCTGCTGGCTCGTGGTGCCCGGGGTGTTCGGGTTGTACTCCGCGGACGGGGGCGTGTAGCCGCTCGGGTTGGCCGCGCTGACCGGCACCAGGTTGCTCTCCTTGCCGCCGACGCCCGGCTGTGACCAGGTCCCGGCGTAGTACTTGTGCCAGGAGCCGCTCGCCATCTTGTCGGACATCGGCGCGCGCGCGACGTGCTCATAGAAGGCCTGCCACTTGCCGCCGCTGCCCTTGTCCACGATCCGCGAGCCGTAGTAGATGTAGAAGTAACCGGACGCGGTGTCGACGTACAGCCGCGGGTCGCCGTCGCCGTAGTCATAGGTCTGCTGCGGGAACGCGCCGGTGTCGCCGCGCTTGGTCGCGTACGGCGAGGTGATGATGTGGCTCTGGATCTTCCAGGTCTTGCCCTTGTCCTTGGAGACCGCCAGGTCGATCGCGTCGTAGTGCAGGCCGTCGCCGAAGGGCTGGGGCGTGAACTCGTTGTGGACGGCGCCGTACCAGTAGCCCGTGTCGGGATCGACCCAGACGCCGTTCAGGTCACAGAAGTTGCGCTCCGCATAGCTCGACCCGGCCGGCGCGTAGGTCGCCTCCAGCCCGGTCGGGCTGTTGTTGCAGCGCCAGATCGTGTTTCCGTTGCTGTCCTGCCGGTTGGCAGGATCCACCGCGTTGTCCAGCGTG
This sequence comes from Solirubrobacterales bacterium, assembly GCA_017354065.1. Lineage (GTDB taxonomy): Bacteria > Actinomycetota > Thermoleophilia > Solirubrobacterales > Solirubrobacteraceae > Palsa-465. Next base: position 8,567 of record JAFMRN010000069.1, on the reverse strand, counting down.
GCATCCGGTGTCGCATCATCGAAGTTGGTGCCGCTGTAGAAGGACCACTCGTGGGGGTCACTGGCCGCGTAACTGGAGTCCGACTCCTGAAAGTAGAACTGCCCGTTGCTGTCGATGAATGGGTTGGCCGGCGTGTCGTCCGGGTAGTTCCAGGCGCCGGTTCCGTTCACCGTGACGCTGAAACTCGGCGCCGGATCCGCGGCTGAGATCGGCACACCGACAAACAGAATGGACGCGGTTGCGGCAGCGACGACCGCCGGGATCCGGTGAGATCTCTTCACTGATTGCTCTCCTCGTGTTAGCGCTGCCAATGGTATAAACCAGTAAGCGCAGAATTGCAATGCCGAACCCCCAAGAGCGTGGGTTGGCAGCAGCTGTCTGAGGAGGTCACTCGCCGTACGCTTTTGGGCGGCTCGCGCGCGGCCGGCGCAGTCCTGAGCGTAAGCCCACATAAAAACCTAGGATCAGGCGCAACGATTTCCGGGTAGCGGTGTTCATAAGACCACGCTTGAGGGAATGCCTCCCTCGCCAAACCGGAGCAGGACCACGATGTTTGAGACGGCAGTGCACGGTGGTCACCCCACCGTGGAGACAGTAAACGCGCGCCATTGGCCGGGAAAGCGCGCGGCGCGCCGGCGCGCTCGCCGGGAACTGCGCCCGGCTGAGGGCGCGATGCTCGTGCGCTACGCCGACGAGCTGTCCGGCGATGTGCTGGAGCTTGACTCGCGCGGTGACCGGCTGACCGCCGCGCTGGCCGCGCGGGCGAGCTCACTGACGGGGATCGGCGTTTCTGCCCCGACCGTCAAGCTGTGTCGCGAGCGCCATCCGGGCGCGCGCTTCCTCCAGCAGAACCTGACCGACCTGGACGACTTTGCGGACGACCAGTTCAGCGCCGTTGTCGCCGGGCGCTTCGCGCTGGATCTGCTCTCAGATGATCAGCGCCGGTTTGTCTTCGAGCAGCTGAACCGGATCCTCGAGCCGGGGGGCCTGTTGATCTTCTCCTCGCACAACCTCGCCTGTGAGTCGCTGGTGCGGACCCCGGGCCGCCACGTGCTGTTCAACCCGCTGCGGATCCTGTGGATGCCCCGTTATCTGCGTAACCGCGCCCAGCTCGCGCGCCTCCAACAGCGCGAGCACGGCTACGCGATGTTGAACACGCCCGCGATCAGCTACGGGCTGCTCAGCTACCACATCTCCCGCGACGGCCAGGAGCGCCAGCTGTTCGAACACGACATGCGCTTGCTGGAGTGCGTGACCGTGGAGGACCGCGCGGTCGAGCGTCGCCAGGACGCCTACCGCCAGACCGAGCTGTACTACGTGGCCCAGCCGCTGGCGTTCTCACCGGCCGAGTCTGGCGGCGACCTCGAGCACATCTGAGCCCGCGCCGATAATCGGGTGATGCCCGAGCTGCACCCGCTGTTGGCCGAACGCTGGAGCCCGACGGTCTTCGACGCCGGGCACAAGCTCTCAGAGGACCAGGTTGCGCTGCTGTTAGAGGCCGCCCGCTGGGCGCCGTCGGCCGGTAACTCACAGCCCTGGGCGTTCATCGTCGGCTGCCGCGGGGATGCCGTACACCGCCGGCTGCTCACGCACCTGGCCAAGAGCTCCGCCGCCTGGGCTCCGACCGCCAGCCTGCTGCTTGCCAACCTCGTACACCGCTACGTCGAGGACACCGACTGGGAGTACTCGGAGTTCGCTCACTACGACCTCGGCCAGGCGATCGCGCACCTGACCTTCCAGGCACGCGCGATGGGGCTGTACGTGCGTCAGTTCCGGGCCTTTGACCGGGACGCGCTAACCGCTGAGTTCGCCGTGCCCGCGCACTTCGAGATCACGACGATGGCGGCCGTCGGCGCGCTCCCCGCGGGGGTCAGCATGGAGACCCACCGCGCCGCGCAGGGGCGCCGCGCGCTGGTGGATCTGGTCCACACGAGCGCAACATCGCCCGGGCAGTTGTGTTCTGGAACCTGACAACACGGACTATTCAGCGGGGACAGGTTGAAACCGAGTTCATCACTCCTGACGCAGGATGCGTCACGAGCAATTGCGGAGATCAACGCGCAGTACTGGCCGAACCGGCGCCAGGCACGCCGGCGTGCGGCACGCGGGCTGCGGGCGGGGGAGGTCGCGCTGCTCGCGCGCTACGCCGAGGAGCTCACCGGTGATGTGCTGGAGCTCGGCGCCACCGGCGACCGGCTGACCGCTGCGCTGGCCCACCACGCCAACTCACTGCTCGGCGTCGGCGTGTCCGCTCCGACCTCGCGGCTGTGCCGTGAGCGCCACCCGCACGCCAAGTTCCTGGAGCAGAACCTGACCGATCTGGATGTCTTCGACGACGGGCAGTTCCAGGCCGTTGTGGCCGGACGCTTCGCGCTGGACCTGCTCGGCGACGGCCAGCGCCGGCGGCTCCTGGATCAGGTCTGTCGCGTGCTGGCACCCAACGGCGTGCTGATCTTCTCCTCGCACAACCTCGCCTGTGAGTCGCTGGTGCCCTCTCCCGCGCGGGCGGCGCTGACGCGCCCGTGGCGGCTGCCGCTGCTGCCCCAGGCGCTGGCCAACCGCGCGCTGCTGGGGCGCCTCCAGCAGCGCGAGCGCGGTTACGCGCTGCTGAACGACATCGAGGCCAACTTCGGTCTGTTGCACTACTTCATCGACCGCGACGGCCAGGAGCGCCAGCTGAACGACGTCGGCCTGACGCTCCTGGAGTGCGTGAGCCCGCGCGGTGAGCAGGTTCCGCCCGGCTGTGAGGCCTACGGTGAGCGCGAGCTCTACTACGTGGCCAAACCCGGCCTGGACCAGGATCCAGGCACCGAGAACCTGCTCTGATCAGCGTGCCGGGGCGCCCTTCCAGGGCAGCAGGTAGGCGCGATAGGTGTTCACCCCCGTCGGGAACTGGGCGTTGAACACGAGCTTGCCGGTGGCGCTGAACTCGGAGATCGCCGGGAGGATGCCCCAGCCGACAAACTCGCCGCCATCGGACAGACGCTGGCCGTTGCCCTGGGAGCTTGCGACCTTGCCCTCGGGCTGGTTGTCGGCTGACACCAGCTTCGCTGTTCGCGTGTGCTGGTCGAGCTTGATCGTGACCACGCGTGCGTGGCTGAGCTCGGAACTCGCGCCGGCGCCGGTGTTGGCCGTCCCGGCCGACTCGTTGTCGAACACGGTGTAGCTGTCGGGGCCGGTCTGCTCCGGGTCATGCTGCCAGGCGAAGATCTTGCCGGCGTGGTTCAGCGACTGGCCGCGTGCCGCCGTCTCCTTGAAGCTGGAGGCCTTGCCGCCGAGCTGCCAGGCGATCTTGCCGGTGCGCGGCGAGACCTTGTATGTAGTCCACGTGTCACGCGCGCTGAGCAGCAGGTTCCCGTCAGAGGTCGGCTTGACCGCGTTGAGGTGGAACCAGTCCCACGGCGTGTTGGCTGAGCTGGGCAGCGGCTGTTCGGACTGCGAGTACGGCACGTGGTCGGCGCTGTTCCAGGAGAACAGGACCTTGCCGGTCTTCACGTTGATCTCCTGGACCACGCCGTCAATCACCTTCTGGTTGGCGCGGCCCCCGATCTTGGTCAGGTTCGCGGTCGCGGTCTCATAGGCGATGATCCAGGCGTTCCCGCCGTCAGTGAGCCGGAACTCATGCCCGTCGGCGGACTGTCCGGGGCCCGCGTGGACCGCCGCGATCTGCTTGTAATGGGCGTTGTAGATGTAGTCGGTGCCCTTGGAGACGCCGCCGAGGTTCGTGCCCTGCCAGAAGGTCAGCACCGGCTGGCCGTGCAGGGTCTGAGGTCGGAAATCACTGTCCTCTTGACCTGCCGGAGCGCGGTGGAACCACAGCAGCTTGCCGCTGGGGCTGAGGATCTCGGCGCCGTTGGCGTACTTCTTGGCGTCGCCGAAGGGGGACACGAAGATGTCGCCGTTGCCCACGGTGTGCGCGCCGGCCGTGATCTTCAGCGGCGGTGGCGCGGTCGCCGCCGTGGCTACGGCGGCCGGTCCCAGGGCGGCTGCCGTGGTGGCGGCCAGCGTGGCCGCCAGGCGCGGCAATTTGGTCTCGTTGAGCATGTTCGATCCTTCGGTAGTGGTCCGGCACAAAATACCTAAAGCTGATCAACTTAGTCATGTTTACGGCTCTCGGTAGCCTCAACTGGAGTTCCGGCTTGAGGAGTGGACGATGGGTGCCCTAGACGTACGAGATCCGGCCCGCGAGGTGCTGAACCAGGCACCGTCGCTACAGCCGCTGAATTACTTTGACACCGACGTCGCGCTGTCTGAGGCGCTTCAGCGTGAGGGCGGCGCCTGGGGCGTTGATCGCGCGCGCGAGACCGCGGCCGTCGCCGGTTCGCTGGCGGCGCGCGAGCACGCGGTACGGGCCGAGCGCAACGAGCCGGTGCTCAAGACCCACGACCGCTGGGGCAACCGCATCGACCAGGTCGAGCTCGACCCCTCCTGGCACTGGCTGCTGCGCGGCGCGGTCGAGCGCGGCATCAGCGGCCTGCCCTGGCGCGAGCAGCGCCCCGGCGCCCACGTGGTCCGCGCCGCGCTGTTCATGCTCTGGGGCAACACCGACGACGGCGTCATGTGCCCCGTGTCGATGACCTACGCGGTGGTGCCTGCGCTGCGCGACGGTGCGCCGGAGCTGGCCGCCGAGTGGGAGCCGCGCCTGACCCTCCCCGACTATGACCGCGGCGCGCTTGCCGGCATGGCGATGACCGAGCGCCAGGGCGGATCCGACGTGCGCGCCAACATCACGACCGCGCGCGACGCCGGCGACGGTTACTACGAGCTGCACGGCCACAAGTGGTTCTGCTCCTACCCTCCCTGCGACGTGTTCCTGGTGCTGGCCCAGACGGAGGCCGGACCCACCTGTTTCCTGGTCGAGCGCGGCGCGGGCATGGAGTTCCAGCGGCTCAAGGACAAGCTCGGGACGCGCTCTCTGCCCTCATCCGAGGTCGAGTTCCGCGGTGCCCGCGCCCAGCTTGTCGGCGAGGAGGGCCGTGGCGTGCCCGCGATCGTGCGGATGGTCAACCACACGCGCCTGGACTGCATGCTCGGGGCGGCGACCTCGTATCGGCGCGGCACGGTTGAGGCGATCCACCATGCCCGCCACCGCCGTGCCTTCGGGGCGCTGCTGGTCGACCAGCCGGCGATGGCCAACGTGCTGGCCGACCTGGCGCTCGACTCCGAGGCCGCGACCGTCACCGCGCTGCGCGTCGCGCGCGCCTATGACGAACGCGCGGAACCGTTCCGCCGGCTTGCCACCGCGGTCATGAAGTACTGGCTCTGTAAGCGCAACCCGAACCACTCGGCTGAGGCGCTCGAGTGCCTCGGCGGGAACGGCTACGTGGAGGACTCGCGGCTGCCGCTGCTCTACCGCGGGGCGCCGCTCGGCTCGATCTGGGAGGGCTCGGGCAACGTCGCCGCTCTGGACGTGCTGCGCGCAGTTGCCAAGGAGCCCGACACGCTGCCCGCCTTCATCGCCGAGTGCGAGCTGGGCAGCGATCCGCGGCTCGATGCTCACCTGCACAAGCTTCGTGGCCGGCTCGCCGGCTTTGGGCACGGCGAGCCGGAAGACGCGCAGTTCCAGGCCCGGGCTGTTGTCGAGGACATGGCGCTGGCCCTGCAGGCATCACTGCTCGTACGCCACTCACCCGGGTGTGTCGCGGACGCGTTCTGTGCCACACGGCTGGGCGGCAGCGGTGGCCGGGCCTACGGGACCCTGCCCGCGGGGGTCGATGCCCGCGCGATCATCGACCGCGCGTTCCCGGGTGAGATGAGTAGTTCCACGACCACGTGTGCCGAGAAGGCCGGATGATGCTTCGCCGGGTCTGCGTCCTCGCCTCGCCAAGGCCACCAGCCTTGGCGTCGGCTTGCGTCCTTGACCGGCTCGATCCCCGACCTTCTCGGCATCCGGAACCTCTCTGCTATTCGATCGCGGTCTCTCACGCGGCCGCGGAACTACTCATCTAGATGCCCGCCGGCGTTCAAGTCGACCGCCAAGGCCCGGTCTGGACGATCAGCCTGGACCGGCCCGAGCGCCGCAACGCGGTCGACGGCCTGATGGCCGCGGTGCTGGCGGAGACCTTCCGCGCCTTCGACGCCGACCAGGAGGCCTCCGTGGCCGTGCTGTACGGGGCCGGCGGGAACTTCTGCGCGGGCGCGGACCTGAAGGCTGCCGGCACGCCGGAGGGCAACCAGATCCTCGATGTCGACGACGGTGACGGGCCGATGGGCCCGACCCGGATGCTGTTGTCAAAGCCCGTGATCGCTGCGATCAGCGGGTACGCGGTAGCCGGCGGCCTGGAACTGGCGATCTGGTGTGACCTGCGCGTGGCCGCCGATGACGCGCGCTTCGGCGTCTTCTGCCGGCGCTGGGGCGTGCCGCTGATCGACGGCGGGACCGTGCGGCTGCCGCGGCTGATAGGTCAAGGCCGGGCGCTGGAGTTGATCCTCAGCGGGCGGTCGGTGGAGGCTGATGAGGCGCTGTCAATCGGGCTGGTGAACCGCGTAGTTCGCGCCGGGGAGGAGCTGACCGCCGCTCAGGAGTGGGCTCACGAGCTCGCGGCGCTGCCCCAGACCTGTCTGCGCGAGGACCGTCTGGCGGCGCTGTCAGCCTGGGGCCTGCCCGAGCGTGAGGCGCTGAGCATCGAGCTGATGCACGGCCGCCGGTCGCTGGTCGATGTACAGGACGGCCTGGAGCGGTTCCGCGCCGGAGCGGGGCGCCACGGCCGCTGAGGACGATATGTCCGGATCTAATGAGGAACTGGTCGACTCGCTGCTGAGCCAGGCGGCCGGTCAGCACGCGCTGATGCTCGCCCGACTGCCGGAGGAGATCGCGCGCACGCTGCCGGTCGACGCCCAGGGGATCACGCGTGCGATTGACCACCTCGCCGAGGCGCTGGACTTCGACGCCGAGCAACGCCGTGCGCTGTTCCGCGGGCACGCGATGAACCCCGCCGTACTGCACGCGCGGGTCTTCGGTGGTGAGGGCCTGACCGACTCAACCGTCGTCGCCGCGTACGTGGAGGGCGCCCGTGTCCGGGCTGAGGCGCTGGCGCTGCTGGCCGACACGGCCGGCGGTGAAGGGCTCGGCGCCACGGTGCGGCGGCTGCTCTCAGACCATCCCCCGCCGGCCGAGGGAGAGGAGGTCACCGGGGGGCTGCGTGACGTCTACGCCGCGCACGAGCAGGCGGCGTTGTTGATCGCACGCCACCTTGACGCTCCTGTTTGAGCTGGGTACACTGGTCTATACCAATGGCAAGCGTCAGCTACCGGAACGCGACCTGTACCTACGAGGGCGCCGACAAGCCCTCCGTCGCAGACCTTCAGCTTGAGATCCCCGACGGCGAGTTCATGGTGCTCGTGGGGCCGTCGGGATCGGGCAAGTCCACGGCGCTGCGGATGCTCGCCGGGCTCGAACCCGTGACCAGCGGTGAGGTCCACATCGACGGCCAGGACGTGTCCAACGTGGAACCCAAGAACCGGGACATCGCGATGGTGTTTCAGAGCTACGCCCTGTACCCGCACATGACCGTGCGCGAGAACATGGCATTCGCGCTGAAGCTCCAGCACGTCTCCAAGGCCGACCAGGACGCGCGCGTGCGTGAGGCCGCAGCGCTCTTGGACCTCGAGTCCTACCTGGACCGCAAGCCCAAGGCGCTCTCGGGCGGGCAGCGCCAGCGCGTGGCGATGGGGCGGGCGATAGTCCGCGAGCCGAAGGTGTTCCTGCTGGACGAGCCGCTGTCCAACCTCGACGCGAAGCTGCGCGTGGAGACCCGCGCCAACATAGCCGCGCTCCAAGCGCGGCTGGGCACCACACGATCTATGTGACCCATGACCAGGTGGAGGCGATGACCATGGGCCACCGGGTCGCGCTGCTGCGCGACGGGCGCCTCCAGCAGGTCGACACGCCGCGCAACATCTACGACCGCCCGGTCAACGCCTTTGTCGCCGAGTTCATCGGCTCACCGGCGATGAACATGCGCTCTGCCCGGCTGACCGAGGACGGTGCGCTGCTCGGCCAGACCCAGATCAGGCTGCCCTCACCGGCGCTCGCGGCGGCCAAGGCCGCCGGCCTGGAAGAGGTGACCGTCGGGCTGCGGCCCGAAGCGCTGTCATCCGTCGCGGTGAACGGCGACGGGCCCGCGCTGGCGATGGAGGTCAGGCTGGTGGAGGAACTCGGCTCGGACGCCTATGTGTACGGGAGCCTCGCCGGTGAGGAGGCTTCCGGCAAGCCCTATGCGATCCGGCTCGGCGGCAACGCGCTGCCGCGGATCGGTGAGGCGATCCGGGTTGTCGTGCCCGAGGCGGCGGCCCACGTGTTCAACCCCAGCACCGGCGAGCGGCTGGGATAGGTGGGCGTTGTCGCTGACGGTCGCGGCGCGTTCATGGCCGCCGAGATCGACGAACAACCGGAGGTGTTCGCGCGCGTGTTGGCCAACCGCGCCGAGTACCACGCGGCGGCGGACGCGATCAGGGCCTTCAAACCGCGCTTTGTGGTGATCGCGGCACGGGGCACCAGCGATCACGCCGCGCTGTATGCCAAGTACCTGGTTGAGGTCGTGCACCAGCTGCCGGCCGGTCTCGCG
>JAFMRN010000068.1 GCA_017354065.1 Solirubrobacterales bacterium | reverse complement strand
TGGAGCCCTGATGCCCCCGATCGTGGTGAAGCTCGGCTCCAGCGTGGTGGCCGACTCAGACGGACGCCTGCGCGAGGAGGTGCTAGCCGGGGTCGCGGACCAGGTCGCGGCCTTGTCGCGGGCGGGAGCGGAGCCGGTGATCGTCACCAGCGGCGCGATCGCGCGCGGGCTGGAGGCGATCGGGATCGCCCCGGCGCAGCGCACGCGCCGGATCGGTGAGCTGCAGGCGGCCTCAGCCGTCGGACAGGGCAAGCTCTACCACGTCTATGACCAGCTGCTGGCGGCGCGTGACGTCGCCAGCGCACAGGTCCTGTTGACGTTCTTTGACATCAGCGCGCGCAGCCACTACCTGAACGCCCGCCAGACGCTGCGCCAGCTCCTGGACTGGGGCGTCGTTCCGGTGATCAACGAGAACGACACCACCACGACTGATGAGATCTCCTTCGGCGACAACGATTTCCTCGCCGCGCAGGTGGCGATCCTGCTGGGTGCCGAGCTGCTGGTCTTGTTGACGGTCGCCGGCGGCGTGTACACCGCTGATCCGCTCGAGGACCCGCATGCGGCGCTGGTTTCAGAGGTGCGCGACATTGACGAGCTTGCGTCGCTTGCGATCGGCCACCAGACCTCGTCGCTCGGCTCGGGCGGCATGCGCTCCAAAGTCGTGGCGGCGGAGATGGCGACGGCGGCCGGCATCCCGACCGTGATCGCCGGCGGGCTGGAGCCCGGCGTGATCGAGGCCGCCGTGTCCGGCGCATCCGTCGGCACTCGCTTCCTGGCCGGCGAGCCCGGGCGCTACTCCTCCTTCAAGCTGTGGCTGCGCTACGCGAAGCCCACGCGCGGTGAGGTTATCGTTGACGCCGGCGCGGCCCGCGCCCTGCGTGACGGCGGCACCAGCCTGTTGCCGGTGGGCATCTCTCGCGTCCTTGGTTCGTTTGACGCCGGTGACGCCGTTGAGGTCCGCCATGACGGCGAGCTGATCGGCAAGGGGATCGCCAGCTACTCAGCCAGCGAGATGGGCCGTGCCCAGGGTCTCAAGTCCGCCCGCATCCGTGAGCTGCTGCCCGACGCCCCCGCGGAGGCGATCCACCGGGATTACTTCGCACTCGCGTAGGCAACGAGGGAGGGCTCGGGTGCCGGCGACCGCGTGGCTCGCACGGAGGAGACCGCTTCGCTCCCGCTTTGGATCTCGCTCCGCTCGATTGGGTTGACGCGGCGGCTCCGCGGTTAGGAGCTGTGTGTCCTGACGTACTCGTTGAGCGCGTCGCGGGATACATCAGCCAGTCGCCGCCCCTGTGCCCGCGCAAGCGCTTCTAGCGCAGCACGGGTGGCCTCGGGAACGCGCAGCGACATCACAGGGGTGCGCTTTCTGCCGCCCGAAACGGACGGACGACCGCCCCGGTGTAGGGCAACGACGTTCTCAGCGAGCTGTTCGGCGCGCTCTTCGGTCAGCCGCTCCCCGTCGGGAAGCAGGATTACCTCGTCATCCAGGTCCACGTCAGGACCGAAGGTCACATCATCGGCGGTCATATCGGGGTCCTTTGTGTCTCAGGGCGGTCGGCATCACATGGATCACGAGCCAGCAATCCGATACTTCAACAGCCGCTATCTCAAGCTCGCGGCCGCGCTCATCTGGTCCTTCCCAAAAGCGGGATCTCTGCCCAGTCGCCGGGTCACTTTTCACAGATGGGATTGTGTTCTGCATGACGAATCTGGCTGAGGCGCGGCCTACTCGATGCCGACGTGCCGCTCTCGTGAACCGATACTCCACTAACAGATTATGTCATACACAACCGACGGTGCCTATCGCGTTCTCTGATGGGATTAGCCGTGCTGGCGCGCACCCGTTTGCTCAGCGCCCGTGATCTTCGGTAGTCGCGCAGGCCTGCGAGCGAGCGTCGATACGGCTCGTGCGCGCGCGACAAACCTCATCGAGCGCGAAAGCGCTCGATCCCCAGCTTCCGGGACCGCGCGCGACACCACCTGTCGGCAACCGCCAGCTCCACCTCTTTCAAAGCCCGAAATCTCTGCACGGTCAGCTGGCCGCAGCTGCAGCTTGCGTGACGTTCGGGCATGGAAGGAACGTACTCGCTCCGGTGGTTCTATGGATGGTTTTGGGTTATTTCAATACTCGTGCAAACCGCACATTCACGCGCGGTCGAATTCAGCAGACTGCACAAGTTTTGAAATCGGTCAAAAACACCTATGTAAAGGGACGTCTTTAGGTTTCGGGGATGGGGCGGCTTTAGACTTGGCACATGGCGCTAATCGCAGCTGATCAGCTGGCGACTCGCTACACGGTCGACGAGTATGAGGCGCTGGCCAACGACCCGGACTGGGAGGGCCGTCGGGTCGAGCTGATCCATGGGGTGATCATGGTGATGGGTCCGCTGTCTGAGGATCATGAGGCGGCGGTCGATCACCTCCACTACTGGCTGATCGACAACGTCGACCGCGAGCAGTTCGTAGTCCGCAGATCCTCCGCGATCCGGACATCCGACTCCGAGCCCCAGCCGGACGTGATGGTTGTTCCCAGGGCCGGGCGTGGCGGCGGTGCGCTGCCGCGCGAATCTGCCCTGGTGGTGGAGGTGGCGGTCGCCTCCAAGCGCCACGACACCGTCGTCAAGCCCGACATCTACGCCGAAGGCGTTGCCGAGTACTGGGTCGTCGACCTGCCGGCTCAGACAGTGATCGTGCATCGCGAACCGGGGCCGGACGGGTACACGGAGATCACCACGCACACTGTGCCTGAGACGCTCGCTCCGGTCGCGGCGCCTGTCACCACGCCGCTGGCGCTGGCGGAACTGTTCGGCACCAGTCACGCCTGAGCCGGCCGGAGACGGCCACGCCCCGCTGACGGGTACTCTTCTTATAGATGGCCACAGCGACCAGCTCAGTCGAGGAAATCTGCCGCCAGGCCAAGGCCGCGTCACATCAGCTGGCTCAGGCCGGCGCCGACGTGAAGAACGCCGCGCTTGAGGCGGTGGCCGACGCGCTGATCACGCGCACGCCGGAGATCCTTGAGGCCAACGCGGCTGACCTGGAGGCCGGGCGCGAGAACGGGCTGTCCGCGGCGCTGATGGACCGGCTGACCCTGGACGCGGCGCGGGTCCGCGCGATCGCGGAAGGTACGCGGAAGATCGCGCAGCTGGGCGATCCCGTCGGCGAGGTGATCGACGGCTTCCGGCTGCCGAACGGGCTGGACGTGCGGAAGGTACGGGTACCGCTGGGGGTTGTCGGCGTGATCTATGAGGCACGGCCGAACGTGACGATCGACTGTGCGGCGCTGTGCCTGAAGTCGGGCAACGCGATAGTCCTGCGCGGGTCGTCCAGCGCGACGCACTCAAACGCGATCCTGGCGTCGATCGCCTCAGACGCTGCGACGGCTGCCGGCTTGCCCGAGGGTGCGCTGTCACTGATCGGGGGCGGAGACCGTGCGGAGCTGACCGAGCTTGCAACCCAGACCGAAACGGTCGATCTGATCATCCCGCGCGGGGGTGAAGGCCTGAAGAACGTGCTCAAGGACGTTGCAACCGTGCCGGTGATCTACGCGGCAGCCGGCAACTGCCACGTGTACGTGGATGAGACCGCGGACTTGGCCAAGGCCCAGGAGATAGTGATCAACGCCAAGGTCCAGCGACCTGGCGTCTGCAACGCGGCGGAGACGCTGCTGGTGCACGAGTCGGTCGCCGAGCGGTTCCTGCCGCGTGTCCTGCATGCGCTGCACGACGCCGGCGTGCAGCTGCACGGTGATCACGCCACCCGTGAGGCGGTGCCCGGGATCGGCGTGCGCGAGGCGGTCGCCGCGGACTGGGACACCGAGTATCTGGACCTCGAGATGGCCGTCAAGGTGGTCGGCTCCGCCGAGGAGGCGATCAGCCACATCAACAAGCACGGCAGCGGTCACTCCGAGGCGATCGTGACCGGCTCCGCGGACGCCGCGCGGCAGTTCCAGCTGTCCGTCGATGCCGCCTGCGTGTACGTGAACGCATCAACCCGGTTCACTGACGGCGGCGAGTTCGGCATGGGCGCGGAGATTGGCAACTCCACCCAGAAGCTGCACGCGCGCGGGCCGATCGGGGTGCGCGAGCTGTGCACATTCAAGTACCTGGTCGAGGGCTCCGGGCACGTCCGGATCTGATAACGCTTGGCCCGCGTTGGGATTCTCGGCGGCACGTTCAACCCGCCGCACCTGGGACATCTGATCTGTGCCTCAGAGGCGCTGATCCAGCTTGAGCTTGATCGCGTCGTGATGGTGCCGGCCGGCGTGCCGCCGCACAAGCAGGTGGAGGAGGACCCGGGCGCAAAGCACCGGCTGGAGCTGTGTCGCCAGGCGGTCGCCGGTGATTCGCGGCTGGAGGTGTCCGCGCTGGAGGTTGAGCGCGCAGGTCCGTCATACACGGTCGATACGCTTGTGGAGCTGCACAAGATCGCGCCTGATAGCGAGTTGTTCCTGATCGTCGGCGGTGACGTTGCCGCCGGGCTGCCCTCCTGGCGTGAGCCAGAGCGGGTGTTGTCGCTGGCTACGCTGGCAGTGGCCAAGCGGCGTGGCACCGCCCGCAAGGAGATCATCACCGCCCTGAACGGACTTTCGGGTGGTGAGTCGGCCCGGTTCTTCCGCATGCCGCGGATCGGCATCTCCTCGACGGAGATTCGGGAGCGCGTGCAGCGTCGCCAACCTGTCAAGTACCTCGTCCCAGATGCCGTGGCGAGCTATATCGCCGAACATCACCTTTACGGAGGAACCTACACGTGATGACGCCCGAAGAGATCGCAAAAGCGGTCAGCGAGTACGCATCAGACAGCAAAGCCCTCGACATAGTGACCCTCGATCTCCGCGAGTTCATCTCCTACACCGACTACTTCGTGATCGCCACCGGGCGCACCGACCGCCAGGTCAAGGCGATCCATGACCGCGTCGCCGAGGGGATGAAACGCGACCACGCCCAACTTCCGGTCCGGGTGGACGGCGTTACCCAGTCCCAGTGGATCCTGCTGGACTACGGCGACGTCGTGATGCACGTGTTCACGCCCGAGACGCGCGAGTACTACAGGCTTGAGCAGCTCTGGGGTGAGGCGCCCGCGGCGGAGCTGACCGCCGCGCTGTAGGCCACGGACAGCAGCTAACTAAAGCGCCGCCAGCAGTGGCGGCGCCACCTGCTTCTTGCGGCTCATCACGCCCGGCAGCGGGATCGTGTTGCCGTTCGGCTCGACACCGAAGGCGCGTCCGACCGCGTTGGCGTCACCGGCCACCAGCAGGTTGGTGCCCGCTTCCAGGATGTCGGTGACCATCAGCGCGTAGACGTGGACGCCCTTGGCCTCGCGCGCGGTGGCCAGGGCCTCGAGCAGCTCAGCCTCGCGGTCGAGCAGGCTGGCGCCGACGACCTCGATCTGGGCGACGGTGAAGGCCTGGCCGTTGCTGGACTGAAAGTCCTTGGCGTCGCGGCGGATCAGGTCCTCCGCCGGAGTGTCGGCAACGTCGCCGCCGGCCTTGAACATCTCCTCACCGAAGCCGCGGGCGTCCAGGGACAGGACCTGCTCGAGGTAATGGACGACCTCCTCATCACGCTCGGTCGTGGTCGGCGAGTTGAGGATCACGGTGTCCGACAGCACGGCCGCGAGCAGCACCTTCGCGGTGGCTGGGGAGGGCGTCTCGCCGTTGTCGCGGAAGCGTTCGACCACCAGCGTCGCGGTCGAGCCGACCGGGTCGAAGGTGGCGCGGACCGGCACGTTCGTCTCGATCGAGCCAATGTGGTGGTGGTCGAGGATCTCGACGATCTCGGCCTGCTCGATGCCCTCCACCGCTTGTGCCTGCTCGGCGTGATCCACGAGGATCACGCGGCGGCGCACGGGCTCGACGAGCTCGGCCCGGGTCACGAGCCCGACCGGGTGGTTGTGGTCGTCCACGACCACCGCGCTGCCCTGATGGCTCTCCTTGATCTGTTCGGCGACCTCTGAGAGCAGGTCGTCAGGCGCGGCGATCAGCTCCTCTGACTCCATCAGCTCACGGCTCGGTGCGGCCAGGGTGATCATCCGCGCTGACACGTAGGTGTCCAGCGGGCTGACGATAACCGCGACCCCGTGCTCCTCGGCGAAGGCCACCACGTCGGCGTCGGGCTTGGCGTTGTTGGAGACCACCAGCAGTGAGATCCCGCGCTCGATCACCCGGCGCTGGGCATCCGGGCGGTTGCCGATCACGACCACGTCGCCCTGGGAGATGCCGGTGGGGCTGTCCAGGTCCATCGAGTGCACCCAGACCCTGCCGGAGAGCTGACGGTCGTCGCCGGTGACAAGCTCGCCCTCAAGTACGGCGGCGACGGCGTGCACGTAGGTGGCCTCACGCAGCTTTGAGCTCTGGCGCGACTCGCGGATGTAGCGGCGTGCCAGCGCGCTGGTGGTGACTACGCCGGACAGGACGCCGTCGGCGTTGGTCACGGGCACCAGGTCGATGTCCGAGCGGCGCATGGCCAGGCCGGCCTCGCGCACGGGATCGTCCTCTGAGATCAGCGGAAAATCGGTTGCCATCACGTCGGAGGCGCGCAGCATCACGTGGTCGAGCAGCTCCGGCGCCGGTAGGCCCGCCTGCTCCAGCACCCAGGTCGTCTGCGGGTTCAGCTCGCCGAGCCGGACCGGCACGTAGTCGTTCTCGTCGTCAAGCCGTTGCTTCAGCTCGGCGTAGCCGATCGCGGCTCCAATGCTGTCGGTATCCGGGTTCTTATGGCCGGTGACGTAGACGGGGCGCACAGCCGGATTATCTCCGACCGAGGGCTCTGTCGCGTCGTCCTGTGCACCGGTTTGCGGCTTGAGGGTCGAGCTCATATCGCGTCAACGGTAGCGTTCAGCCAGCAATTTTTTGTATGCCTACACAAAAAAGCTGAAACCTGGGCGAACGCGGTGAAGCGCCGCAAATCCCACGCTCAGCCTGCGATATCCGCGTCAGCATCGGCGTTCGCCAGCCACACAAACAGGCCCGGCACGATGAACTCGGTGGCGGCCATGGCTACCCAGAAGGGGTGTGGAAGCCCGCGTTTGGCGATCCCGGCGACGCGGCCGGCGCCGCCGAGCGCCATCGCGCCGCCGAGGAACCTGACCAGCTTGGGGTCGAGCGGGCCGGCGCGCAGCGCCCACAGCCAGGCCGCCCCGTAGGCCGCGAAGATCCCGCCGTAGAAGCGCTCCTGGGAGTCCTCGTTGATATTTGCCTCGGCGCCGATTCCCGGCGCGTTGTCAGAGCCCGTGGCGACGTGCAGCAGCCCGATCGCGGTGCAGGCACCCCCGTTCGCCAAGGCGAGCCTGCGCAGGAGCCGGGCTTTGTCAGCGGGGGACAAGTGGAGCTACAGGGATTCGAACCCTGGACCTTCGCGCTGCCAGCGCGACGCTCTAGCCAGCTGAGCTATAGCCCCGACGGGAAAGACCAAGTCTAGCCACACCGCTCAGCCCTGGTGCAGGAACTCCGGGATCTCGAGCTCATTGCCGGAGGAGCCCGAGCGTGAGCGCCCGTTGGCGGCCGGACGCGACCCGGAGGAGCGGCTCGGGGAAGACGGCGTGCGCGGCTTCTCCGGCGGGGCCGCGGCGTTGATCTGGGCGACCATGCCCGAGTGCACCGACTGCACGTCGCGCAGCAGTCGGGCGGCGTTTGCGCGCATCGAGTCACCCAGCTCGCGCAGGTCCTTCATCACCTGCTCACCATCGGCGGAGACCTTGCCGGCCGTCTCGCGGGCCGCTCGCACGATCTCGTTGGCGCGCGCCTCGGCGTCGCTGACGATCGTCGCGGCCTGGTGCTCGGCCTTCTCGATCGCGGCCGAGGCCTGGGTGGAGGCGTCACGCCGCTGCTGCTCGGCCTCGGCGTGCAGGCGGTCGGCGTCGGAGTGGGCGCGCGTCAGCGCGTCGCGGGCCTCGGACTCGATCCGGTCGGCCTCCGCGCGGGCGCCGGCGATCGTGTCGCTCTGTTTCGCCTCAGCCTGGTCACGCATGCGCTTGGCGTCATCACGCGCGTTGGCGAGGATCTCGGCAGCTTCATCCTCGGCCGCTTGGACGCGCAGCGTGGCGGCGCGATCTGCTTCTGCGATGCGCTTGGCAAGCTGGCGTTCGGCGTCCTTCCGGATCTCCGCCGCAGTGTCCTCAGCTGCGCTGATGATCCCTTGGACGTGCTGGTCGATCCGTGCCATCGGGGCGAAATGGTAGGTCCTGAGCAGGAGTTTTTCTAAGGGCTACGACGTCCTGGCATCCATTATGCACACCGTAACCACAGAAAGCGGTTGATTTGGCCCTGCGCGCACCGGGTATGAGTCCCCGGAGCGTGTGCAAATACACTGCCGCTCGGAGATGCCTGAGCCCGAGCGACATTACGATCCGCGCGCTATTGAGGCGAGGTGGCAGGGTCTCTGGGAAACGGAGCGCACCTGGGAAGTCGCCAACCCCGAAGCTGGCGCGAATGCCAACGGGACCTACGTCCTGGAGATGCTGCCCTATCCCAGCGGCGAGCCGCACATCGGGCACATGAAGAACTACGCGATCGGTGATGCGATCGCGCACTTCAGGCGGCGTAACGGTCACACCGTGCTGCACCCGATGGGCTTTGACTCCTTCGGGCTGCCCGCGGAGAACAACGCGATCAAGACCGGCGAGCATCCGCGCGTCGCGACCGAGGCGTCGATCGCGGCGTTCCAGCGCGCGTTCCGTTCCTGGGGGATCAGCATTGACTGGCAGCGTGAGTTCGCGACCCACGAGCCCGAGTACTACCGCTGGACCCAGTGGATCTTCTTAAAGCTGTTCAAGCAGGGCCTCGCCTACCGCAAGGAGGCGGCCGTCAACTGGTGTCCCCAAGATCAGACGGTGCTGGCCAACGAGCAGGTGATCGACGGGCACTGTGAGCGCTGTGGCGCTGAGGTCGAGTTGCGCCAGCTCGATCAGTGGTTCTTCAAGATCACCGCGTACGCCGAGCGGCTGCTCGAGGACCTCGACAAGATCGCCTGGCCCGAGCACGTCAAGTCGATGCAGCGCAACTGGATCGGCCGCTCTCAGGGCGCCCAGGTCAAGTTCCACCAGCGCGAGCTGGGCGTCGACTACCCGGTCTTCACGACCCGGCCCGACACGCTGTTCGGCGCGACGTTCTTCGTGATGGCGCCCGAGCACCCCGACGTGCTGCGGCTGGCCGCCGGGACCGCGCAGGAGCAGGCGGTGCGCGAGTATGTGAACCACTCGATCGGCGAGTCCAAGGAGGAGCGCGGCGCGGCCGACAAGCCGAAGACGGGCGTGTTCCTCGGGCGCACCGTGACGAACCCGGTGACCGGGGAGGAGATCCCGATGTGGGTCGCCGACTACGTGCTGATGGAGTACGGCACCGGCGCGATCATGGCCGTGCCCGCCCACGACGAGCGCGACCACGCCTTCGCCCAGGTCTATGACCTGCCGATCCGCCGCGTGGTCGACTCCGAGGAGGAGCTGCCCTACGCGGGTGACGGCCTGCTGGTCAACTCCGGGTCATTTGACGGGCAGCACAACCGTGACGCCTATGCGGGGATCGTCGCCTGGCTGGCCGATCGTCAGATCGGTGAGGCGGCGACCAACTACAAGCTGCGTGACTG
>JAFMRN010000067.1 GCA_017354065.1 Solirubrobacterales bacterium | reverse complement strand
CCACCTATCAGCATCCCCACGAACAGCAGCTCAGCGTTGGGCAGGCCTGCGCGTTTGAAGCCCTCCACCAGGTAGGAGATCCCCTTGCGCTGGGTGATCTGGCCACAGAAGATCACCCGGAAGCGGTCCTCGGCCGGTTCGGCGCGCGGCGTGAAGCGCTCAAGGTCGACGCCCAGCGGCGCGATGAACAGCCGCTTCGGGTCGACGCCCGCGGCCTCAAAGGTGCTCTGCTGGTAGCGCGAGAGCATGATGATCCCGTCGGCGGTGGCGATCTCCTCCGCGTAGCGGCGGCGCTTCCAGGGCTCATAGCCGGTCTGCATCGTGCCCGCGTAGGCGGGCACGAGCCGCGCCTCCTCCGAGAGGACTTGCTCCAGCGTCTCGAAGTGGGCGATCGGATAGTCCAGCACGCGCAGGATCCCGTGCCGGGCCGCGGCCCGGAAGGTGGACACGGCGTTTGACTGGTAGCCGATCACCGCCGCGGGGCGGCCCGGGCGGGTCAGGCGCCGGCTCACGGCACGGTCAAAGCCGAGCGACTCGCGCTTTACCAGCGCCTTGACGGCTCGCTCGGGCCAGCCGAGGCGGCGCGAAAGCACATAGGCCACCTCAGTCGGCGTGACCGCGCGGCGAACCTTCTGCGCGGGCACCACCGGGGGCACTGCACGCAGCGACAGCTGGCCGCTGAGCGGCCCCGCCAAGGCTGCCGGCAGGCGGCGCTCCAGCTCGTCCAGGTGCGCCTGCGCGATCGCGGCCGGTGAGATGTAGGCGGCCAGCTCATCGTGGCGGGCGAATGTCGCAGCCTGATGGATCATCCACGTGATGCCGCCGGGGTTGGCGACCACCACGCCGTCTGTCAGCTCGCTCATGCTTTGGTGAACAGAAAGTTGGCGCTGCTCTGGAGGTCTTCCCCAAGCGTCGGAGCGGCGTCTGAGAGACGCTCCCCGATGAAGCGGCGGTGACTGTAGCCGCGGGCGTGGAGGAACTCAAAGACCTGCTCGGCACTGTTGCCATAACGTGCCGCCCAGCGGCGATCGATCTCGATCAGGATCGCTGGATGGTGTGTCTCAAGCGTAGCGGTGGCGCCGCGCAGCACGTCCAGCTCGGCGCCTTCCACGTCGCATTTGATCGCGGTCACGGGCGTGTCGGAGCCGAGCACGTCGTCAAGGCGGCGGGTCGGAACGCGCTCGACCATCTGTGCGTCGGCGTCGGCGCCCTCCGGGACGACGAAGTTCCCGGCCTGATAGCGAGTCGTCAGGCGCAGCTCGCCGTCGTGGTCCGACAGGGCCAGGTGGTGGGTCCTGATCTGGCCGGAGACGCCGTTCTTGGCGGCGTTGCGCTCCAGCAGCGACAGCGTGGCCGACACCGGCTCAAAGGCCTGGACCGACAGGCCCGGGATGCGCTTGGTCAGGGTGACGCTGTGCAGGCCGATGTTGGCGCCGACATCCACCAGCGTGCCGCCGTCTTTCAGCAGCGCGGCCAGCGCCTCTATCTCGGCCTGCTCATAGTTGACTCCCTGCTCGGCCCACAGGGTGCTGGAGAACGGGCCCGGCTCATAGGCCCACAGCAGGCCGAGGCCGTCATCGATCCAGACACCGTCCTGTTCAAAGCGGATCCCATGCGCGCCCAGCGCGGAGACCAGCTCGAGCCCCTGCCCGGCCCAAGCCGCCAGCTCGCGCGTGCGGTCTCCGCGGCGCAGGCGCGGCGCGATCTGACGCTGGTACACGTCAAGCAACCGCGGCGCGCGCAGCCGGACCTGATCTCTGAATGACTGTCTCACGCGGGCTTTTTCGGCTGCATCGGGCGGAGCGGCCCGGGGTAGTCGCGGATCCGGCGCCGGCCGACCTTGACGGCGGGGTTGCCACGGTAGGTGCCACGCGGCTCCAGATCTGTGAAGACCACACCCCCGAGCGCGACAATCGCTTCCTGGCCGACGGTCACGTTGCCCGCGATCCGCGCCTGAGAGGCGATCCAGGCGCCGTCCTCGACCTTGATCGGCGCTATCACGCTGCCCATCCCCGGGTCGGCCCAGTCGTGGGTGCCACAGCTCAAATACGAGCCCTGGGAGATCACCACGTGCTTGCCGATGTCCAGCGGGGACAGGCAGTCGAGCCAGACCCGCTCACCGATCCAGCTGTGCTCGCCGATCGTCAGGAACCACGGATACTTGATGTTGACCCCGGGCTTGATCACGACCCCCTCCCCGATCCGGGCGCCAAAGGCGCGCAGGATCTTGGCCTTCAGCCCGTACGCGGGCAGTACGGGGTTGAGGAACACAATCGCGTTCACGAACGTCCACAGCGTGCGGATCAGGAAGCCGCGGCCGCCCTTGTCGTCGCCGCCGGGCAGCCCCGCCCGGGTGCTGTGCAGGCGCAGATCGACCTTCAGCGGCGGACGCTCGGATGAGGGGTCGGCTGGAATGTGCGAAACCGTATCGGAGAACCGGATCAGATCCGCCAGAACAGCGCCAGCGGGTGCACTTCCAGCCTGCGCGCGGCCCAGTAGACGCCAATCAGCGTGCTGGTGGTGTAGGCCGCCAGCGAGGTCCAGGCGGCGCCGACGATCCCCAGCAGCGGCAGGCTGATCGCGAGACCGATGAAGGTCACCGCCAAAGCTCCGATCTCGGACCAGCCGGCGTCACTCGGGTGCCCGAGGCCCTTCAGCAGCCCGTGGAAGCTGCGCGTTGAGGACAGCACGATCGATCCCAGCACCAGGATCCGGGCCGACGTGATCGCGCCTCGGAAGGCGTGACCGAAGATCAGGGTGATGAACGGGTTCATGATCGCGATCAGCACCAGGGCGGCCGCCGCGGTCAACAACACCGTCAGGGCCAGCGAGCGGCGGGCGGCGGAGACCTGCTCCTGCTTGGTCTTCAGCGATGCGAGCGTCGGCAGCACCGAGTTGGCGACCGCCATCCCGACATACGCGGGTGCGGAGGCGATCGTCGCGGCCACCACGTAGAGGCCCAGCTCCCGCGCGGGTAGCACGACCGAGATGATCAGCTGGTCGACCCGGTCATTCAGCATGTGGGGCAGGTTTGAGGCGTAGCTGCGCAGCCCGTAGGTACACAGGTTGCGCAACAGCCCGGGCACATGCGGCGCACCGCGAACCGGCATGTTGCGCATCACCAGCACGCTCAGGACCCAGGTGCTGGCGATGCAGGCCGCAGCTGAGATCGCGGCGCTGCGCACGCTCAGCACACCCGCGATCAGCAGCCCCGTGTAGGCGAGCGCGGTGGCCAGGTAGACCCATACCTGGATGAAGTTGAACAGGTTGTAGCGGTGCTGCCCGTTGAGGATGTACATCCGGTAGATCGCGAAGATCTGGAACGGCATGGCCGCCAGGTAGATCAGCCCGCTGAGCACGGCCGCGGAGCCGAACCGGTGCATCGTCAGGAACACCAGCGGCACGCCGACCAGCGCGGCTCCGATCGACTGGTAGACGCCCAGGCGCGCGCTGTCGGCCAGCACTGAGCGGGGATCCACGTCTCCCCTTGAGGTGTAGTAGGTGACCGAGTCCTGTACGCCGAGATCCACTGCCGAGCCGACCAGGGTCGGCCACAGCAGCACGGCGGCGAAGATCCCGCGGTCCCGCGGTCCGAGCGCGTGGGCGAGGATCGGCCCGGTCACCAGCGACAGCAGGTTCACGGCGACGATCGCCCCGAGGTTCACGAGAATTCGGTTCAGCTGGCGTCGGCGATCCCCGTCGGCGACCGGCGCGTCCTCCGCAGTCACGCTTTTGCGCCGGCGATCAGCCCGTAGCCGAGCGTGCCGTCATCCCAGAAGGAGGCCAGCACATCACAGGAATCGCGGAACCGCTGCCAATCCTCTGCTGAGAGCAGCTCGGTCACCTGCTCACGGTGCTGATCGGCGTTTTGGCGCCAGCGCTCGAAGGTCGGCCGGGTTGCCGCGGTCAGATCGGACTCGCTGTCGACGTGGAGTCCGGCGTCTTCCAGCAGCCGCCGGTACTCGCTGAGCGGCTCCATCCGCGCGTCGCCGAACACGGCGCGCAACAACGCGAGGGGCTCACGCAGGCGGCGGACCTCCATAAGGTCCAGCGGACGGCGCAGCACGATGTCACACAACACCAGCCGCCCGCCTGGCGCCAGCACCCGAGCGCACTCTGCGATCAGCCGGTCGCGGTGGCGCATCAGGTGTGAGGACTCCAGCGCCCACACGCGGTCGAAGCTCTGATCCGGGAAGCCGTTGTCCATCCCGTCGCGCTGCAGGAACGTCAACTCCGAGGCCAAGCCCGCATCCTCCGCCAGCGCGGTCGCCCTGGCGACTCCTTCGGCGCTGGTCGTGATCCCGGTGACCGTGGCGCCGGTCTCACGGGCAATCCGCCGGGCCGGTGCCCCGGTTCCGCAGCCGACGTCAAGCAGCGCCAGTCCCGGCGCCAGGCGCGCGGCCTCGAGCATCAGCTCGGTCAGGCGCGCGGTCGCCTCCGCCAGCGGCGTGGCGGGGTCGTCAAAGACGCCGTAATGGAGCTCCTCCCCCAGCAGCAGCGTCCAGGCTGCGGTGACTCGGTCATAGTGGGCGGCCGGCTCGTGATTCACAGGCGCAAACGGTAACGGCCCCGGCGAAAGCAGTACTCAGCCGAACCTCAACGCTGAGCAGGAAACTCGCCGTGAGGACGAGGTTCCTGCTCAGAGCCGCCCGCCAGCTGGCTTACCAAATCTAAGTGGTTTGCTAGCGTCGAGTAGCTGTGGAAGAGGGAGACAGCCAGCGCGACCTGATCGCGCCGACGTTTTTGCGTGCGCTGAAGCGGGCGATCCCGCAGCGCCATGAGCTGCGCATCTACCTGGCCCGTGACATGTGGTCAAGCCTCAAGCGGTTTGGCTCCGAGCAGATCCAAAACGTCGAGTTGGGCAGCATTGCCGGTGTCGAGGACGCCGTGATCAACGGCTATATCGACGACCGCAACCGTGGTGTGGTGGCCGCGCTGTGCCAGGCGCTTGAGGCCCGTACTTTTTTTGAGATCGGCACCAACCGGGGACGCACCGCCTGGACGGTCGCCCACAACAACCCCGACTGTGAGGTCTACACGCTCGATCTCCCGGGCCGCGAGGCGATCGCCGACGTCGAGCTGGGCCTGAACGCCAGCGACCGCGACTTCTTCGTCGGCGAGTGGGACCGCGGTGAGGCCTACCAGGGGACTCCGGAAGCGGCGCGGATCACGACGCTTGCGGGTGACTCCGCAAACTTTGACTTCAGCCCGTATGCCGGACAGATGGACGTCGTGTTCGTGGACGGCGCCCACTCCTATGAGTACGTGGCCAACGACACGCGCAAGGCGCTGGACCTGCTGAGCCCGACCGGCACGATCATCTGGGATGACTACCCCGCGATCCCGGGCGTGTACCGCTACCTGAACGAAACCAGCTTCGACCGCCCGCTACGACATATCTATGAGACGCGGCTGGTGGTCTACTCCCGCCGGGAGCTGGTCGCGGACTGCGGACGCGGCAGCCGCGCACGCCTGTTCGCGGCCTGAGCTCAGAGGGTCAGGGAGCGGACCGAGCGTGCGCTCCCCGCCCTGAAGCTGAGCCGCACCTTATGACGGGAGTGACTGGCAGCGACGCTGTGTGCCACCGACAGGCCCGGGCCCGCGATCTGCACCGCGATCCGGCCCTTGGGCTTGTGCAGCCGGACTGCGAGTGAGCGGCCGTTGGAGCTGACCGTGAAGGGAACCGTGTGCCCGCCGGCGGTGATCTTGATGCTGCGCGCAAGCTTGGCGCCCGAGCGTGACGTTCCAAGTCCCGGGCCCAATCCGACGCTCAGGTTCCTGATCCGGCCCTTGCTGAGCGCGGCGATGAAACCGAGCCACGGGCGGCCGCTCTTGACACCGGCGGCTTGCAGTGAGCCGACCCTCAGGGCCGGGCCGGCGTAGGCGGCGGCCTTGCCGGTTGTTGACGTGGAGCCGGTGGTGCCCGCCGAATCCCCTGCCAGCTCACCGACCACGGTGTCCTGGGAGGAGCCGCTGACGCTCGCGCCTGAGAGGATCAGCTGGCCGGCCGGACCGATCGTCACACCGTTGGCGGCCGTCTGGGAGCCGCGCGCGACCAGGACCTCGCCGCGGTGGCCGAAGCTGGTGTCCGGCGTGCCGTTCGCGTTGAAGCGGATCACGCCGGCGCCGACACCGGCGACCACGACCTTGCCGTCATGCTGCACGGTGACCGCGTTGGCGCCCTGGCCGGTGACCTCGGCGGTGCCGCCCTTCCCGAAGCTGGTGACCGGACGCCCGTTCGGCCGCAGCCGCACGACCGCCACGGCGTTTTTGCCCTTGGCATCGCCGCTCAGGATCAGATCTCCGTTGGGAGCGCGCGCAATCGCGTCAGCCTCAGAGCTCGAGCCCAGGTTGATCCGCACCACGCCGTTGTTGCCAAACGACGTGTCCGGTTGCCCGTTGGCGCTCAGCCGTCCCGCGAAGTACTCCGTGGGCTTGCCCAGGGACTGGCCGGCCACGGCGATGCCGCCGTCAGGCTCCAGCACCGCGCCCCAGGCGTCGGCCGGGGCGCCGAAGCTCTTGCTGCCGCCGTCCCCGTAGCTGGTGTCGGGGCTCCCGTCCGGGTTCAGCCGGGCCGCGACCGCGTTGTAGGTCGGCGCGCTCGGCGTTCCGGAGGACGTGCTCCCGACGACCACGATCTTGCCGTCGGGCTGAGCCAGCACCGCGTTGGCACTGGCCTTGGGGCCGACGGGGATCTGAACGACGCCGTTGTTGCCGAAATGCGGGTTGGGCTGGCCGTTGGGCAGCAACTCGACCACGGCCATCACCAGCTTGTTCTGGGCGCTGACGCCGTCCCCAGCCGCCAGGATGTTCCCGTTCGGCAACAGCGCGATCGCGTTCGCGGACGCGTTGGAGCCGATCGGCACGGTCGCCACACCGTTGCTGCCAAAGCTCTTGTCCGGCTGCCCGTTGGCGTCCACGCGGGTCACCGACACGGCTGAGCTGCCCCCGGGTGAGAGCGCGCCGGGGCTCAGCGTGTGGGCGCCGGTGCCAGACTGGCCCGCGGTCACGATCTTGCCGTCGCGCTGTACCGCCGCGGCCGCGGCCACAGACCACTGCTGGGTCTTGATCGCAGCCCAACCGCCTTTGCCGAAGCTCTTCAGCAGCGCCCCGGGGGCCTGCGTTCCGTTGCTCTGGGGGCCGACGTTGACGGTGGGTGTGCGCGTTGAGGTGGCCTTGCCGCTGGCACACGCGGTCAGCGACATCGACCCGCACAGGATCGCCACAACCACCGCCGCCACGCGGCGTAGGTCCAACCGGATCGGATGCATCTAGCGGATTGTCGCCAAGTCGGTGGACAGGCTTGCACTCACGGGTTCAGCTCCGTCAGCGCGAGCACGGGTGACTTGTTGACGGTCGTGGCGCCGGACAGGATCAGCTCCCCGTTATGGCCCTGGATGATGCCGTTGGCCGAAGTGCTGGCCTTGTTGTCGGCCACCATCTGCCAGCCGTTGTGGCCAAAGCCGGTGTCGAGCTGCCCGTTCGGGGTGAAGCGGATCACGCCCGCGCCGACCCCGGCGACGTCGATCTTGCCGTCGTTCTGGAGCGCCACGGCGTTGGCGCCGCCGCCCGGCGTCTTCGCGATGCCCTTGGAGCCGAAGCTCGGATCCAGCGCGCCGTTCGGGGTCAGCCGCGCGACCGAGACGTCGTGCTGGGTCAGGCTCTTTGAATCGCCGCTGAGGACGATGTCACCGTCGGGCTGGAGTGCGATCGCGTCCGCCTCGGCCCAGTCACCGATCCCGACCGTGCTGACGCCGGCGTTGCCGAAGCTGGGATCGAGCTTGCCGTCGGGCGTCAGCCGTGCCGCCATGAAGCGGTCGACGTTGCTGCCGAGCTGCTGGCCGCCCAGCACGATGTCGCCGTTCGGCTGGAGCACCTCATTCCAGGCCTCACCCTGGTCCGAGGTGATCTCGGCCGTGCCGTTGGTTCCGTAGCTGGTGTCGACGCTGCCGTTGGGGTTCAGGCGGGTCGCGGCGAAGTACTTCTTGCCCGCCTGGGAGGCGCCGCCGGCGATCACGAGCTTGCCGTCGCTCTGGGCGACGATGCCGTTGGCCATCGCGGCCCCGCCGACCGGTACCAGTGAGACGCCGTTGTTGCCGAAGCTCGGGTCGAGCTGACCGTTGGGCGTCAGCTCGGCGGTCGCGTACTCCAGCTGGCCGGTCGCGGACTCGCCCGCGCCCGTCAGCACGATGTCGCCGTTGGGCAGGATCTTCAGCGCGTTGCCGCTGGCCGCACCGCCGATCGGGATCGACGCGACGCCACCGGTGCCGTAGCTGGGGTCGAGCTGGCCGGTGGGGGTGTAGCGGCTGGAGACGAGCTCGTACTTCCCGTTCTCCTTGGCCTCGCCGACGGTGACGATGTCGCCGTTCGGCTGCTCGGCGGCCGCGACCGCCGCGGACCAGGTGCCGATCTGGGTCGTGGTCCAGCCGTTGGTGCCGAAGGTCGGGATCTGGGTGCCTTCAGTCACGGCAGCGCTGCTGTCCGCGGGCGTGATTGCCAGCGCCGCGACCGCCGCTGCGAGCGTCGCGATTGCCTTCGGTTGGGTGGTCAACATGTCTCTCGTTTGGGGGTCGATCGAGTGTGGGCCAAGGAGCTTGTGAGTTATCCATTCCCAAGGACCCGGCGTTGGAAACCGAAGATACGGATAACAATTTCACAAAAACTTTGTGTTTATTGTGTCAGATTTTCCTCCTCTGTGCCAGCTCGGTAGCCGTTCAGCGCCTGTGCGCGCTCAATGCAACGCCACGCATATGCAGCGGAATCCAGACCGCCCAGCAGGTCGGCGTTGGCCGCCGAGGACCTGATCGCGGCGGTGAAGTGGCGCCACTCACCCTCCCAGGACACGTCCCCTGACGGGTAGGCGATGTCCTCCCGCGCGGGCGGCCCAAGCTGCTCTGACATACGGAAGATCGTCAGCTGCTGATCTCCGTAGGAGCCTGTCAGGCCGTCGACCACCAGCTTCGCGCGGACGCAGTAGATCTCCAGCGAGAACATGTTCTTCCACTCCGTCCAGCTGACGTGGAAGGTCCCCCACGGGGCGGAACGATCGCCCGGCTCGCCCAGCACCAGCACCGCGTTGTCCTCCACCGGCGCGTCCCAGAACTGGGTCCGCAACAGCGCCGAATGGACCGGCAGTTCACCCAGCAGCCAGTGGTAGAGGTCCAGCAGGTGCATGCCCTGGTCGGTCATCTCGCCGCCGCCGGACAACTCCGGGCGCATCCGCCACTCGCGCTCATAGCCGAGCCTGCCGCCGTGGCCATACCGGGCGCGGACGAACATGATCTCGCCGAACTCCCCTGAACGGGCTTCAGACACGGCGCGGGCGATGGCCGGGTGAAAGCGCTTGTTGAAACCGACCTTGACCAGGCGCCCGGCGGCCTCGGCAGCAGCCGCGATCCGCGTCACGTCCGCGACGCCGATCCCGGCCGGCTTCTCCACCAGCACGTGACTGCCCGCGGCCAGCGCCGCGCAGGACAGCTCGGCCAGCAGGTTGTGCGGGGTCGCCACGACCGTCACGTCAGGCGCCTCGGCCAACAGCGCCTCAACACTGGGGAACACGGCGCCGCCGTGAGCAGCACTCAACCGC
>JAFMRN010000250.1 GCA_017354065.1 Solirubrobacterales bacterium | reverse complement strand
CGTGACCGCCGCCGTGCCCGCTACCCCTTCGAGTATCGGGGTGTTCCAGGCGACTTGCGTGGCGGTGCTGGTGCCGCTGGGGGTCTCCAGCGCAGGCGGGCTCGCCTACGGGCTGGTGCTCCAGGGCATCGAGGTGTGCGTGTCGCTGCTGCTCGGAATCCCGGCGCTGCTGTGTGAGGGCCTGTCTCCCGCGGCGCTGTTCACTCTGCCGCGGCTGCGGGCCGAGCGCGCCGCCTCAGACGCCGCCGCGCTCCAGTTTCTGAGCTAGCTCAGCGCGGCTCGATCACGGGCCCGCGATCTGCCAGCACCTTGTAGGCCGCACGGGGGCGGTCACGCTCGTCATAGTCGGGCGGCTCGCCGTTGAACGGCGCGGGTGAGACGACCCCGGTGTCCGCCATCGCACAGCGACTCGGGATCGAGCACTGGTTGGAGTAGTTGTAGTAGTAGATCGCGTCGATCCGCTTATCGAGCTGGGGCAGGCCCAACAGGAACTGCATTGTCTGGGCCTGGGATTCATCGCCCCAGATCTTGCCCTGCGCATCCCGGTAGCGGGCGCCGTACTCGGTCAGCCAGATCCGGCAGTCCGACCAGCGCCAGCGCAGGCGCTTCAGGTAGTCGCGGGTGATCCGCGCGGAGCGGTCGCCGTGAACCTGGAAGGAGTTCAGGTCGCTGTGGGCGTGGATCGCCCACAGGTCCGGCCGCGCGCCGTTGCGTTTCAGGTGTCGCTGGTAGACCGCCACGTAGGGGTCACCCGGGATCCCGGCGAAGTCACCCGCGGTCACCGGCACGCTCTCAGGCCACGTGGCCCGCGCCCGCAGCCAGTACTCGGCGGCGAGCTTCGCGTCGTGGCTGACCACATAATGGGGGGTGTCGCGGTTGTTCGGCTCGTTCCACGGCGTGAAGGCGGCGATGTCCGGATAGCGCTCGGCGAACGCCTCCAGCGCGCGCGTGTAGGTATCCGGGTCGGGTGCCACCCGCTCGCTGCTGCTGGTGGCCTCAAAGGCCACCAGCAGGCCAACGCCTTTGGCTGCCGCATTTTGGCGGTAGGCCTCCCATTCCTCGCGCCGGCGTGTGCCCGCGGGATCGGTTGCGAGCGCCACGTCGAAGGGCACGACCACGCGGGCGCGGTCGATCCCGAGCCCGTCCCAGTGGGGCTCGGTCACCGTTGGCGCGTCGGAGTCTGAGATTCCGAGTGCGACCATCACTTCACATTAGCGGCGGGGCGCCATATCCTCGGCCGTTGATGGAGCGAGCGTTGAGAGCGACAACGCTGTGGCTATACCGGCGGTTGGGGTCTGACTACCGCTGGATTCCGGTTGTGGTTGAACTTGGGGCCTCGCTTGTGATTGCGGTTATCGCGGTCGCGTTGATGCTGAATTACTTCCCCGGCGTGTCCACCGGCCGGGTGATCGCGGTCCTGGCCGTCACCTCCGGCGCCGTGGCGATCGGCGTGCTGATCGCCCAGTGGCGCGCGTTCCGCCACCTCGGCCCGGTGTATGCGTGGTGGGACGCGCGCGCCCCCGACACCGAGCTGTCGGTCAGCGCCTGGGATGCAGCCACCAACCACACGAAGCGCTCCTTCCAGGCGAACTCCATGTGGGTGGCGCTGATCACGCTTGTGCCGACGGTCGTGTTCACAACTATCGAGCTGCGCCAGCACTGGTGGGCCGGCGTGGTGATCGCCGTCAGTGGGCTGGTTCCGTTTGCGTACGGCACGGCCATCAGCTATGCGGCAGGTGAGTTGCTGCTGCGTCCGGTGGTGGCTGACATCGCTGCGAAGCTACCCGTCGCCTTCGACTTTCAAGCGAACGGGCTGCTGGTGCGCAAGCGGCTGAAGCTGATGCTGCCGATCTTCACGTCGTTCGTCGGCTTTGTGGTCGCGGCGCTGATGTCCCGCGGGCGCGGTGCCACCGGCCTGATCGAGGGGACCGCGGCGGCGTTCGGCGTCGGGATCCTGTTCAGCTTCGAGCTGACCGTGTTGATGGGCCGCTCGGTGACCGGGCCGATCGCTGAGCTGCGCCGCGGTGTCGGGCGGATCGCGAGCGGTGACTACGCCACGCGGGTCCCGGTGCTGACCAGCGACGAGCTGGGCGAGCTGTCCCACGACTTCAACCAGATGGCGGTCGGGCTGGCCGAGCGCGAGCAGATGCGCGATGCGTTCGGCACCTACGTCGATCGTGAGGTCGTGCCCCTGATCCTGTCGGGCCGCTACCCGCAGGACGGTGTTGAGGTGAACGTCTCAATTCTGTTTCTCGATGTGTGGGGCTTCACCGAGTTCTCCGAGGGCGCTTCAGCCCCGGAGGTGGTGCGGGCGTTGAACGATCTGTTCGAGACCGTGGTGCCGATCATCGCTGCCCACGGGGGCCACATCGACAAGTTCCTGGGGGACGGGGTCCTGGCGGTGTTCGGGATGCCCGAGGGTTACGCGGACCACGCCGACCGTGCGCTCGGCGCGGCGATTGAACTGGCGCAGACGGTCAACCGTGATGATCGATCCTTCCGCGTCGGCGTCGGGATCAACACCGGGTCGGTGGTGGCCGGCTCGATCGGCGGCGCGGGGCGGCTGAACTTCAGCGTGATCGGCGACGCCGTGAACACGGCCGCGCGGGTTGAGGCCGCGACCAGGAGCACCGGGGACGGCGTGCTGGTGACCGCCGCCACGCGGGACGCGCTGACGCGCCCCGCCGAGCTGATCCCGCGGGACACCGTTGCCGCGAAGGGCAAGCGTGAGCCCGTGACCGTGTTCGCCGTGCCCGGGCTGGAAGCTGATTTTGATGCCGAGTCGTCGGAGCTGGCTAGCGGTAGTCAGGCTCCGGGCGGTGTTCAAACAGCTCCGGCAGACCCGCGCTGACGCGGTCCGGGAACGCGGCGGGGCGTTTCTCCAGGAACGAGCTGATGCCCTCCTTGACGTCGTCTGAGCTGCCGCGGCTCAGCATCGCGCGTGAGTCGGCGCTGTGGGCCAGCATCGGGTGCTCGGCGCCGAGGTTGCGCCACAGCAGCTGACGGGCCAGGGCGACCGACACCGGCGCGGTGTTGTCGACTATCTCCTTGGCCAGCGCACGGGCCTTCTCCAGGACCTGGTCGCGCGGGTGGATCGCGTTGAGCAGGCGTCCCTCCAGCGCTTCCTTTGCGCTGAACACGCGCCCGGTGATGACCCACTCCAGCGCCTGGCCGATCCCGACAATCCGGGGCAGGAACCATGATGAGCAGGCCTCGGGCACGATCCCGCGGCGCGTGAAGACAAAGCCGAGCTTGGCGTCATCGGCGCCGATGCGGATGTCCATCGGCAGCGTCATGGTCGCCCCGACGCCGACGGCCGCACCGTTGATCGCTGCGATCACCGGCTTGTTCAGCGCGTAGATCCGCAGTGAGACGACGCCGCCGCTGTCGCGCGGCGGCCCGCCGTTCTCGCCGGGGAAGAACGTGTCCTCGCCGGCGCCGGCCTTGAACGTGTCACCGTCGGTGTTCAGCTCGGCTCCGGCGCAGAACGCCTTGCCCGCGCCGGTGAAGATCACCGCCCGGACGTCATCGTCGGCGTCGGCCTGATCCAGCGCCTGCAGCAGCTCCTGGGCCATGGTCGTCGTCCAGGCGTTCAATTTGTCCGGACGGTTCAGCGTGATCGTCAGGACGTGGTCCCGCAGGTCGGTAGTGATCTGGGTGTAGGCCATCCGGCTTATCTGGGGCTGCCTTCGATGATCTCGATCCGGTAGTTGTCGGGATCGCGTACGAAGCAGAGCCGGGAGCCGCCTTCTGAGACCGTGTAGGGGGGCTTTTCAGGGTGCACGCCGTGCTCGGCCAGGCCGGCTAGCGTGGCGTCCAGGTCCTCGGTCGTGATCG
>JAFMRN010000066.1 GCA_017354065.1 Solirubrobacterales bacterium | reverse complement strand
GCCGGGTCGAGCTCGACGTCCTCAAAGGTGATGCTGCCGCTGACGGTCGCGCGCTGGCCCATCACGTCCCAGTCGGTGTCGAGCTTGACCCCGGGCTGGTCGCGCTCGACGAAGGCGA
Source organism: Solirubrobacterales bacterium (assembly GCA_017354065.1). Classification (GTDB taxonomy): domain Bacteria; phylum Actinomycetota; class Thermoleophilia; order Solirubrobacterales; family Solirubrobacteraceae; genus Palsa-465. Next base: position 9,526 of record JAFMRN010000066.1, on the reverse strand, counting down.
TCAGCAGCCGGTCCTCGGCATCCAGGGCGGACACCGCGATCCGGTGAGCGGTCAGCGAGCCGGTGGTGTAGTACTTCTTGCCATTCAACGTTATGGGGCCGGTGCTGGCTGTGGGCTCAGCACCGGCCAGGGGCGCTCCTGAGATCCTGGTCTTCAGGTCCTGAGCGTTGGCGCCACCGCGTTCGGCCAGGGCGTTGGCGATCCGCTTGCCGGCCAGCACGTCCCCCAGCAGGCGCTGCTTCTGCTGCTCGTTGCCCAGCGCCAGGATCACGTCCAGGAACAGGTAGTGGCCCTGTGGACCCTGGGCGATCGCGGGGTCTACGGCCGCGATGATCTGTGTGACCTCGGCGAGCGTGCTCGGCCCCAGGCCCGAGCCGCCGTGCTCCTCGGGGATCGTGAGCGCCAGCAGCCCGGAGCGGTCAAAGGCCGCCAGCTCCTGATGCGGGATCCGGTCCGCACCGGCGCGGTCACGCTCGATCACCCCGGGCCTCAGGCCCTCGGCATACCGCTCCGCTGCCTGGCGCGCCTCCGAATGGCTCTTCAGCCGGGGCGGGGTGTCGAGGTCGGCACTAACCATCTGTTAGTGGAGTGTAGGGTCCGCTGCTCAGGCGGCCGCGGCCGTCAGCTCCGGATCCTTGTCTGAGAGCCCCGCCTGGGGATCCGGGACGGCGCTGGCATCGAGGCCGTTCTCAACCTCGAGCTCCCGCACTATCGGGATCACGTCGCGGCCAAAGGCCTCGACATCCTCGTGGTAGTGGAGGAAGCCGCCGAGGATCAGGTCGACGCCGAGCTTGCGGTAGGCGATGATCCGCTCAGCCACCTGCTCGGGCGTGCCGATCAGCTGCGTGCGGAAGCCGTCGTTGTACTGGACCAGATCCTCGAAGCTTGAGTCCGCCCACATCCCCTTCTTGTCCGATGTGGAGGGCCCGGCCTGCTGGACGGCGTCGCGGAAGCCCTTGACCGCCTCCACGTGGGCCTTGTCGACGATCTCGCGCAGCGTGTCCTTGGCTTCCTTCTCGGTGTCGCGGACGATCACAAAGCCGTTCAGGCCAAAGCGCGGCGGCGTCGCGCGGCCGGCGTCGGCGGCGTGGGCCTTGAGGTCCTCGAGCTGCTCGGTGACGCCGTCAAAGTCCTTCCCGTTGGAGAAGTACCAGTCGCTGTAGTGGCCGCCGTTGAAACGCGCGGCCGCGGAGTTCCCGCCCTGGAAGATCTCCGGGTGCGGACGGCCCGGCCAGGACAGCGGCTTGGGCTTCAGCGTGAAGTCGCGGATCCGGTAGAAGTCACCGGCGAACTGGGCGTCGTCCTCGGTCCAGTACTTGACCAGCGCCTGGAGGTACTCGGCGGTCCGGCGGTAACGCTCATCGTGCTCCAGCCACGGCTCCCCGAGCTGGCGGAACTCATCCTTGAACCAGCCCGACACGATGTTGACCGCCACGCGGCCGTTTGACAGGTGGTCGGCGGTGGCGACCCACTTGGCCAGCACACCCGGGTGCCACAGCCCCGGGTGGACGGCCGCGATCAGCTTCAGACGCTCGGTCGCCAGCAGCAGCGCGAGGCTGAAGCTGGTCGACTCGTGCTGGTACTCGGCGCCGTAGCTGGCCGTGTAGCGGACCTGTGAGAGCGCGTAGTCAAAGCCGCCGCGCTCGGCGATCCGGGCCAGCTTGCGGTTGTACTCGAAGGACCAGTCGGTGCGCTGCTCGATCGTGCTGGTCACCAGGCCGCCGGACACGTTCGGCACCCAGTAGGCGAAGCGCAGCGGCTCGGTTTTCGGGTCTGTGGGCATCGGTTGTGGCTCCTTAGCGGTAGAGGGAGAATTCGGGTCCGCGCTGATTCAGCGCCCAGTCACCGACCTCACGGGCCTTGTAGGCGACGGGGTCGTGCACGGTGTGGGTCCGGACGTTGCGCCAGTGACGGTCGAAGCCATATGCGGCGGTGGTGGCGCGGGCGCCCTGGATCTCGAACAGGCGGCTGGTCGTCTCCAGCGCGACCTTGGTGGCCAGGTACTTGGCCTCATACACGGCCACGGCCGCCTCGGCGCGCTGTTCGGGGCTGACGCTGATGCCGGTGTCCAGGCCGGTCTGCAGCGCCTCCCCCGCGCGGTCGGCCAGCAGCGCGGCGGCGCGGACCTGGGCGACCAGCTCCCCGGCGGTTTCCAGGATGTAGGCGTCGTCAGTGGCTGCCTCCACGCCGGAGGTCTCCCACGGCGCGGCGTTGGCGCGCGTCCACTCGAACGCCTCCTGGATCGCGCCCTCGGCGGTGCCGATGTAGAAGTTCACAAACGCCAGCTGCCAGTGCGGGGTGACCAGCGTGTGGTAGGGCTGGAGCTCGGCGGAGCCGATCGGATCGGGACCGAGGATCTCATCGCGCTCGACGCGCACGTTGTGCAGCTCGACGCCGCCGGACGCCGTCAGCCGCTGGCCGATGTTGTTCCAGTTGTCCAGGTAGTTGATGCCGGGCCGGTCGTTCGGCAGGTTCACGAACACCAGGGCCTCGCCGAAGCTGGCCGTCACGTTGTTGATGTCGGCGACCTTCGCGTTGGAGGCGAACGAGCGCCGCCCGTTCAGCACGTAGTGGTCGCCCTCCTCGCTGAGCACCACGTCAGAGCCGCCGCGCGGGTTCTGGATGCCGCCCCAGAACAGCTTGTCGGCGCCGTTGCGCCGTGACTGGGCGTCCCCCTGCTCCTTGGTGCCGAGCAGGCCCGCCAGGCCGGAGTCCGCAAAGTGGTAGCCGATCAGGTGCCCGACGTTGGTATCACCGCGCGCCACACGCCGGATGATCTGTGCGGCCTGGGCGTAGTTGAGGCCGTCTCCGCCGTAGGCGACCGGTTCGCGCGCTTGGAGCAGATCGTTCTCACGCAACAGCTCCACCTCGGCGCGGGGATCGGCGTTTGCCGCGTCACGCTCGGCCGCGTCCTGGCGCAGCGTCGCCGCGACCTTGTCGGCGCGGGCCAGCGCGGCGCTGAACCGCTCGGCGTTGTTCGCCAGAGCACCGCTCAGCGGGCTGGGCGGGAACGCCGGCAGCGCTCCGGAGGCGCGCTGCAGCGCGGTATCGCCTGACGGGCTGGATTGAGCTGTGGCGGTCATTGCGATTCTCCCCTAAGTCAACTGTGTTTGTGCGGTTTGTGCAGACGCCAGCAAACCACGCGCACCGAGGACCGGCAACACGCCTTCCCCAACCCGGTAAGCCTCCTCCAGGTGGGGGTAGCCGGACAGGATGAACTCCTCGACCCCGAGGTCGTGGTACTCGGCGATCCGGTCGGCGACCTCCTCGTGGCTGCCGACCAGCGCGGTGCCGGCGCCGCCGCGCACGAGGCCCACGCCGGCCCACAGGTTCGGGTACACCTCAAGGCCGTCGGTGGACCCGTTGTGTAGCGCCACCATCCGCGCCTGGCCCTCGGACTGGGAGGCGCGCTGGATCGCCTGCGCGCGCTTGATCTGCTCGGGGTCCAGGCCGTCGAGCAGCCGCTGGGCCTCAGCCCACGCCTCCTCCGCGGTATCGCGAGCAATCACGTGCAGGCGGATCCCGTAACGCAGCTCACGCCCGTACTGGGCCGCCCGCTCACGCACGGCGTCGAGCTTCGCCGCCACCTGCTCCGGCGGCTCACCCCAGGTCAGGTACACGTCGGCATACCGCGCGGCAACGTCGATCGCCGGGCTCGAGGAGCCGCCCAGGAAGACCTCTGGAAAGACCTCATGCGGGATGATCTGGGCGCCCTCAACCTCGATGTGCTCGCCCCGGAAGTCGACGCGCTCACCGCTCCACAGCTCGCGGAACACGTGCAGGTACTCGGCCGCGCGCGCGTAACGCTCGGGCTTTGACAGCTGGTCACCAAAGCGGCGCTGCTCAAGGTCGTCGCCGCCGGTGACGACGTTCAACAGCAACCGGCCGCCGGACAGGCGCTGATAGGTCGCGGCCATGTGCGCGGTCAGCGTCGGTGAGACGAGTCCGGGACGGAACGCGACCAGGTACTTGAAGCGCGATGTCTGCTGTGTCAGCGCCGCCGTCATCACCCAGGCGTCCTCACACCAGGAGCTGGTCGGCGTCAGCGCGGCCTCAAAGCCGAGGCTCTCAGCCGCCTTTGCGATCTGCCCGATGTAGCCGAGGTCCGGGGCCCGCTCACCGGAACCGTCGCGGACCCGGCTGCCCTCCGAGCCGACCGCGTTGCCGAGGCTCAGGTCGCTGCGTGAGTCGCCGTTTGTGGGCAGGAACCAATGTGGGTGAACAGCCATTTCCCTGGAGGATCCGGGACCGGCGCCGGGCGGTCAAATACACATGATCGATGGGGTGATAGAGTTTCTCAACAATCTTGATCAAGTTTCCCTTTATTACGGCTTGAGGCTCCCAGCGTGCGCTCTGAACAGCTTGAGTACGTAGCCACCATCGCCCGGCTCGGCTCCTACCGCAAGGCTGCCGAGGAACTGCACATCTCCCAGCCCGCGCTGAGTGCGACCGTGCGCAACCTGGAGCGTGAGCTGGGCGTCGACATCCTCGAGCGCGGCCGCACCGGGGCCGCGGTGTCCGACCAGGGCCGCGAGCTGCTGCCGCTGATCGGGACCGCGATCGAGGCGATCGACCGCGTGCGCCAGGTCGCCAACCAACAGCACCAGGTCACGCGCGTGCTGCGGGTCGGAACGGTCAACGCCGCGACCGTGCCGCTGGTCACCTCGGTGATGCGCGGCTTCCGCCGCGATCACGCCGAGACCGAGGTGCAGGTGCTGAGCGCCCAGGGTGATGCGATCCAGAAGGGCCTGCGCGAGGGCAGCTTCGACCTGGGCCTGCTGAATTACCTCGCCGGTGATGACCTGCCCCCGGACCTCGACTCCAAGATCCTGCTGCGCGGCCGACCTGTGGTCGTCCTGAGCCCCGGCTCGCCGCTGGCCAAGCTCAGCGTGATCGACATCGACGCGCTGCTGTCAGAGCCGCTGATCCTGATGCGCGCCGGCTATCTGATGCACCGCTACGTCCATCGCCTGCTGGACGGCCGCCAGCCGGCGGTGAGCTACACGACTGACGGCGCCGAGATGGGCAAGCTGATGGTCGCCGAGGGGCTCGGCAGCTGTGTGCTGCCGAGCTTCAGCGTGACCGACGACCCGCTGGTGCGCCACGGCGTGATCACCTGGCGCCCCCTGAGCGTCGGCCATACCGAGATCCAGATGGTCCTGCACCGCCGGCGCTCCGGCGTCCAGCCCCGGGGCGCCCAGGACCTGCACGCGCTGTTCCTGAGTGAGGCCGCCCAGCTGGCCGAGACGACGCCGGCCGCTGCCTAGACCAGGGCCCGCAGCGCCGGCAACAGCTGCTCGCCGTGGCGGACGATCTCCTCCCGGTAGGGCGTGTCGGAGATGATGAAATGGCTGACCCCGAGCGCGTGATAGCGCGCCAGCGCGGCGGCCACCTCGTCCGCCGAGCCGACCAGCCAGGTCGTGCCGGCACCGGCGCCCCCGTATTTCGCGGGCGCGGTGTACAAGCAGGAGTCGAGCACCTCACCCTGCTGAGCGAGCTCTGTCACCCGGCGCTGGCCGACGGCGAAGCGCGGGTCATGTGAGACCCCTGCCTCACTCCAGCCCTCGGCCATGCGCGCGACCTTGGCCTCGGCGTCGCGCCACGCCTGCTCACTGGTGTCGCGCACCAGCGCCGTGATCCGCAGCCCGAACTCCAACGGCAGATGCCCGCGCCCGACCGTCTCAGACAGCGCCCGCAGCCGGGCGATGCGTTCCGCGACACCGTCCAGCGGCTCCCCCCAGAACAGCTGCACGTCCGCGTGCGCGGCGGCAACCGACTCAGCGGCGGGCGATGCGCCGCCGAAATAGAGCCTCGGATGCTCGGGCGTCAGGGGCAGCGTCGCGTTGCTGACACGGAAGTGCTCGCCGTCGAAATCGACTGTTTCTCCGGCCCACAGGCGGCGCACGATCTCCAGGAACTCGGCGGTCCGCGCGTAGCGTCCCGGTTGGTCGACCACGCTGTCCCCGTAGGCGCCGGGGGTGTCGACGCCGGAGACGACGTTGACAAGTACGCGTCCGCCGGTCAGGCGGTCGAGCGTGGCGATCGCCGCCGCGAACTGGGCGGGCTGCCAGTAGCCGGGCCGGGCCGCGATCAGCGGCGCGAACCGCTCAGTGCGCGCCGCCAGTGCGGTCGCCACAGTGAAGGTCTCCGGCCTCCCCCAACCGGTCCCGATCAGGGCGCCGTCCCAGCCGTGGCGTTCCCCGAGCCGGGCCAGCTCCGTGGAGTACTCGAGGCTGCCCCACCCCTCAACCGTGTCATCACCGCGATGCCCCGGCTCGACGGTATTGGGGATGTAGTACAGCGGCGTTAGCCCGGCCACGCCTTTCAGCTCAGCGCAGCGGCCGGACGGAACGCCCCGCGGTAACGGGCGGCCGGGTGGCGCGCTGACAGGCGGTCGGAGCCGAACAGCTTGGCCCGCAGCGTTCCGGGCTCATAGCGCTTCCGCGCCAGCCCCCGCTCACGCAGGACCGGCAGCACGTATTCGATGAACTCCGTGTAGGAGCCCGGGATCGTCGAGTTGACGACGTTGATCCCGTCGACTCCAGCGTCGCGCCAGCGCCACAGCGCGTCGGCTATCTGCTCCGGCGTGCCGACCACGCGCGTGTTCTTCGCGCGCAGGCGCACAACGTCCTCGAGCGTCGGCGTGCGCCCGCCCGCGCTCTCACGCAGCCACGCCAGCCCGCTCTGGCCGCCCTCGGTGTGGATCACGTCGATCGGCGTGTCGGGCTCGTACTCACCCAGGTCGACGCCGAGGCTGCCGCCGAAGTGGGCGATCATCCCGTCCACGTCGATCTTCTCCTCAAGCTCCGCCTCCTTGGCGCGTGCCTCCGCCTCGGAGGATCCGATCACGAAGGACAGGCCCTGGAAGAACCGCAGATCGTCCGGGTTACGGCCGTGGCCGGCAACCAGCCCGCGCGTGTCGTCGATCAGCTTCCGCGCGTTGTCGGGATCGGGCGAGACGATGAACTGCGCCTCCGCGTTGCGCGCCGCGAAGTTGCGCCCGGCCGGTGAGGACCCGGCCTGGAACAGCAGCGGGGTGCGCTGTGGCGACGGTGACACCAGGAACGGGCCTTCCACCCGGTAGTTGTCACTGACGTGGTTGATCTTGTGGATCTTTGACGGGTCGGCGTAGATGCCGCTGGCGCGGTCCGCGCGCAGCGCATCATCCTCCCAGGAACCCTCCCACAGCTTGTAGAGCACGTCCACGTACTCCTCGGCGAGCTGATAGCGGCTGTCGTGGGCCAGGCGGCTGTCATGCCCGAAGTTGCGCCACGCGTTCTCCAGCACGCTGGTGACGATGTTCCAGGCGATCCGTCCGTTCGACGCGTGGTCCAGCGTTGCCACCCGGCGCGCGAAGTTGAACGGCGGCTCCTGGATCGGACCGGCGGTGAACGCGAGCCCCAGGTGCTCTGTGTGGGAGGCGAGCGCTGAGAGGATCACCAGCGGGTCGTTGCTCGGGATCTGCAGGCCCAGCTCGGCGTGGTGCGCCCAGCCGCCGCGGTAGCCCCCGTAGACGCCGACCACGTCGGCAAAGAAGATCACGTCAAAGCCGCCAGCCTCCAGCTGCTTGGCCAGGTCGACCCACAGATCCAGGGAGTTGAAGTCGATCTGGCCGCCCGCGGGGTCGCGCCACAGCCCGTGGGTGATGTGGGAGGCGGTGTTCATCACGAACGCCGAGAAGCTCAGCGGCCGCCGCCGCGCGGCACTCATGCCGCGACCTCACTGAGCGCGGCAAGGCTGTTCTCGGGCCGCTCAGCCCCGTAGTGCTCGCGCAGCGTGTCGCCCTCATAGTCCTCGCGGAACAGCCCGCGGGCCCGCAGGATCGGCAGCACGTGGTCGATGAAGGTCTGCAGATCCCCCGGGATCGCCGGCGCCATGATGTTGAACCCGTCAGCCGCGCCGTTCTCGAGCCACAGCTCGAGGTCGTCGGCCAGCTGCTCCGGTGTCCCGGCGAACGTGCGGTGACCACGGCCGCCGCCCAGGCGCCCGATCAGCTGCCTTACGGTCAGGTGCTCACGCCGCGCCAGTTCGGCGACAAGCGTTGAACGGCTCTTGTGCCCCTCGATCTGGTCCTCCTCCGGAACCTCGGGCAGCGGCGCGTCCAGCTCCGCGTCGCTCAGGTCGACGCCGAAGAACTGCGACAGCTGGCGCAGCCCGTAGGCCGGGATGATCAGCTCCTCAAACTCCTGCTCGCGCTCACGCGCCTCGGCCTCGGTGGAGCCGATCGCAGGCACGATCCCGGGCAGGATCGTGATGTCCTCGCGCCGGCGGCCGGCCTCCTCGGCCCGTTGTTTCAGATCGGCGTAGAACTCCTGGCCCTCGGCCAGTGAGCGCTGCGCGGTGAACACGGCCTCTGCCCAGCGGCCGGCGAAGATCCGTCCGCTCAAAGACGACCCGGCTTGAACCAGCAGCGGCCGCCCCTGGGGGGTGCGCGGCACGTTCAGCGGCCCCGCGACCTGGAAGAACTCCCCGCTGTGATCGATGCTGTGGATCTGCTCGGCGTCCGCGAACACGCCGGCCTGCTTGTCGGCGATCCGCGCGCCGTCCTCCCAGCTGTCCCAAAGCTTGGTGGCAACCTGGAGGAACTCCTCCGCGCGCTCGTAGCGATTCCGGTGCAGCGCCTGATCGTCCAGTCCGAAGTTGCGGGCGGCATCGTTGCTGGCGGTCGTCACGATGTTCCAGCCCACACGCCCGCGGCTGATGTGATCGAGTGAGGCGAACCTGCGGGCCAGGTTGTAGGGCTCGTCATAGGTGGTGGAGGCGGTGGCGATCAAGCCGATCCGCGAGGTGCTGACCGCAAGCGCGCCCAGCAGCGTCAGCGGCTCGAGGATCCCGACAGGCCGGTACCGCGGGTCCCCCAGCAGCGCCGGGCCGTCGGCGAAGAACACCGAGTCGAACTTGGCGGCCTCGGCCAGCTGCGCGACGGAGATGTAGTGCTCGACGTTGACCGTGTCCAGCGGCCGCGACTCCGGCAGGCGCCAGGCAGCCTCGTGGTGGCCGATGTCGTGGATGAAAGCGTTGAGGTGCAGCTGACGCGACTTGGACATGCTGGCGATATTAGAGTTAGTTGATCGGCTTTCTTGGATTCGTAGGCCCGTCTGCCCCTTTGGTGGAAGCCTGGCTGGCAGGCGCTTCGCCCTCAGGCCGCGCCCGTGACACTCGGTGCTGACCGTATGAGCACCACCGCCACCACTCCGCCCGTGATCGCGAGCAGCGCACAGGCGCACGCGGCAGCCGCGCGGCTCGCCACAGAGATCCGCGTCGGAGTCGTCGAGCGCGACGCCAACCGCGCAGTGCCTTACGGGCCGTTGCGGGCGCTGCGCGAGTCCGGGCTGCTTGGCATCACGGTCCCTCCCGAATATGGCGGCGCCGGCGCGGATCGCGGGACGGTCACCGAGATCTTCCGGTTGATCGCGACCGCCGACCCCGCCGTGGCGCAGATCCCCCAGGCCCACTTCGGCGTGATCGAGGCGCTGAAGGCCAGCGGCAGCGAGGCCCAGCAGCAGCGTTTCTTTTCCGCCGCGCT
>JAFMRN010000001.1 GCA_017354065.1 Solirubrobacterales bacterium | reverse complement strand
GAAGCTCCACCCCGGTGGCGTCGACCTTCTCCGCACCGGCCGTGTCCGTGATCGCGGCCTTGGCCCCGGCGCGTGTCAGCCGGTCCGCGATGTCCTTTGGCGTCAGCAGGTTTGGGCCGGGCATCGGCACCGCACCGATCCGCATAGCCCCGAGCATCGCCGCATGCCAGGCGGGCACCCGGCCGAGCATCACGAACACCCGGTCACCCTTGCCGATCCCGGCCGCCAGCAGCGCCCGCGCCGCCTTGCGCGACGCCGCGGCCAAGTCGGCCGCGGTCTGCTCGGCGACGATCTCACCGGCGGCGTCGAGTGACAGCACGGCCGGGGCTTGAGGGTCCTCCCTGGCCCAGGATTCGACGATCGCCAGGACCGGGTTGTAGCGCTCGCGGGCCTCGACCCTGAAGCGTGCGCGCTCACCGGCGTAGTCGCCTGACCGCGGCGCGGCGTCGCGGCCCGGTCGGAGGTGGTCGGCAAAGGCGGGGGTTTGCGGGTTAGCGCTCATCTGACTCGTTGTGAGAAGCGTCTCACAGTTCGCCAAAGCTCGCGCGAATTCACCGCGCGTTCATACAACCGGGCGATCTCCGTTCCTTTGGACCTAATGGGTCCCATCCGTTGGGAGGGGTTCACCCCGCTCTCTTGTGAGCAAGGGCACACACCTGAGACGGTCGTTCAGATGAGCACTCTGAGCCCCAGCGCGGCAATCATCAATGAGGACCGCTACCCGCTCTCAGAGCCCGATTCACCAGGTTACGCGGACGTCGTCACCGCCATCCGCAGACAGCTTCGCGCCAGCGGTTGCAGCGTGCTGGCGGACTTCGTCGCACCGGACAAGCTGGACTTGTTCACCGAGGCCGGCGTCGGTGTCGCGCCCTGGGCGCACCACGGGACTGAGACCGTCAATGTCTACAACACCGCGCCGGACCCGTCGCTCCCGGCGGAGCATCCGGCGCACGTAGCCCTGAGACGCGGCAACGCGTTTGTCGCGCGGGACCTGATCCCCGAGGACTCGGTGGTACAGAGCTTGTACACCAACCGCGCGTTCCAGCGGTTCCTGGCCGACTGCTTTGAGCTGCCCGAGATCCATGAGCTGGCCGACCCCCTGTCTGCGCTGGTGTTCAACGTGTTGGAGCCCGGGAACGCGCACCCCTGGCACTTCGACACCAACGAGTTCACGGTCAGCATGTTGACCCAGGCACCGGAGGCCGGTGGCGAGTTCCAGTTCTGCCCCGGGATCCGGTCTCCCCAGAGCGAGAACCAGTCCGCCGTGGCCGACGTGCTGGCCGGCCGAGCACCGCACCTGGTCCGGCGGATGCGCCCGCGGATCGGCGACCTACAGCTGTTCCGGGGCCGCTATTCCCTGCACCGCGTGACCACCGTGGAAGGGCACCAGGAGCGGCACACCGCGATCTTCGCCTACGCGTCTGCCCCCGGCGTGGTCGGCACACCGACCCGCACGCGTCAGCTGTTCGGCCGGCTTTCCGACCTGCACAGGGGCGATGAGGCCTCCAGCGACGGGCTGGCCGGTTGACCGCTCAGATGCCCACGAGCGACATCTCGCCGCGGACGTTCGGAAATGAGGACTCGCTTCCGCGGGTCCCGCTGCCGACGCTGGAGCGATCCGTTGAGCGGTTCCTGGAATGGTCAGACCCGCTGCTGGACGCGGAGCAACGCGCTGACACCCGCCGGGCGGCAGCCGAGTTCCAGGCAGCGGATGGACCTGCTCGCCGCGCCCAGGCGGAACTCGAGCGCGAGGAAGCCGAGCAGCGCGGCGCCAGCTGGCTGGATGACTTCTGGAGAAGCCGCTATCTGGGGCGCCGGGACCGGATCGCGCTCAACGCGAACTTCTTCTTCCTGTTTCGGGACGGCACCTCTGATCAGATCACCCGCGCGGCCGAGCTGATCCGTTCGGCCGTGGAGTTCAAACGGGCGATCGAGGCAGGCAGCGTCCCACCAACCGTCCGCGGCGGGCGCCCACAGTCGATGGTGCAACTCAAGCACGTCTTCTCGACCACCCGGATCCCGGGTCTAGAGCAGGACACGGTGCGTACTCCCTACAGCGCAGACTGGCGCGATCCCTCAGACGCGCACCACATCGTCGTGTTCCGCCGCGGGCACCTGTTCGCCATGGATGTACTCGACCAGCAGGGGAACCCGTTTCCGATGCGGGCGCTGACCGCGGAGCTCCAGAGCATCATCACGGCCGGCGCCGAGCACGCGCCGGCCGGCACATCGATCGGCCCGCTGACCACCATGGCCAGGGCCGACTGGGCCAACGCCCGCAGCGCGCTGCTGGCCTGTGATGAGCACAACAAGCACCAGCTGGACATGGTTGAGCGGGCGCTGTTCTGCCTGTCGCTCGATGACCACACGCCCGCTGACCCGGACGCCGCCTGCCATGACCTGCTGGCCGGCGACAGCACGAACCGCTTCTTTGACAAGGCGCTGTCCCTGATCGTGTTCGCCGACGGGACGGCAGGTCTCAACGGGGAGCATTCGCTGCTGGATGGCACCTCGCTGCTGGCGGCCGCCGAGGCGATGCTCGCCTGGGACCCGCCGTCAGATGAAACCTCCGATCCCCGCGCGATCGCCAGCGGTCAGGCGGTCCCGCGTTTGACCCAGGTCGAGTTCACGATGGACCGTGCGCTGACGGCGACCGTCACTCGCGCGGCGGAGGAGTTCGCCGCCTACAGCGCCGACACCGCGACCCGGCTGCTGCGCGTCAAGGACTTCACCAGCGAGAACAGCAAAGCCCTGGGTGTCTCACCGGATGCGTTCGTCCAGATCGCCTTCCAGCTGGCGCATGTGCGCGCGAAGGGCCGGATCGGCGCCACCTATGAGTCGATCGCGACGCGCGGTTACAAGCACGGGCGCACCGAGGCGATGCGCGTCATCACCCCGGAGCTGGCCCACTTCGTCGAGCTGATGGGTGACCCGGCGAGCCCCAGAGAGGCGCGCCGCGCCGCGTTTGACGCCGCCGCGGCGGCGCACATCGCGCGGGTCAAGCAGTGCCAGTCAGGTGACGCCCCCGAACAGCACCTCTGGGAGCTGGGCCTGCGCATCCAGCGCCACGGCGAACCGACGCCGGCCCTGTATGACTCGCCGGGCTGGCGCGTGATGCGCGCCGATGCGATGTCCACCAGCTCCCTGCCCTCCGACCTGATCCAGGTGTTCGGCTTCGGCGCGACTGGCGGTGACTGCCTCGGCGTCGGCTACTCGCTGCGGCGCAACCGCTTTGACCTGTATCTCGCGACCCCCAAATCCGCGGCAGCCGGCCTGGAGGCCTTTGCGGCGGCGCTGCCGGACGCGCTCGCGGAGCTGAGCGCGCTGCTCAGCTCATAGCAGTCCGCGTTTGATCGCGCCGACCACGGCTTGGAGCCGGGACTCGGCGCCGAGCTTCTCCAGCAGGCTGCGGACGTGTCCCTTGATCGTCGGCTCGGACAGGTACAGCCGGTCCGCTATCGCCTTGTTGGAGCACCCCTCCGCCAGCAAAGCCAACACCTCGCGCTCACGCGGCGTCAGGTGCACAGGCTCCTCACCGTGCTGGAGGATCCCGACCATGTCAGTCGCCAGCTCCTGGGCTATCCGCGGATCCATCACCGTCTCCCCGCGCAACACGGCGCGGACGCCGTCAACCAGGTCGGACTCACGCGTGTCCTTCAGCAGGCAGCCGTTGGCGCCGGCCGCCAGGCAGCGCTTGATCTCCGTCGGACGGTCAAACGCGGTCACGATCAGGATCCGCGCCGAGGGCACGGCCGCATGCAGCAGCCCACACAGCGTGTTTGAGTTCGGCTCGCCCGGCAGGTCAAGGTCGAGCGTGATCACGTCGGGCCGGTGCGCGCGGGCGCTCTGCACCGCCTGGTCGCCGCGCTCGATCTCCACGACGTCCACCGGCTCGGGCCTGAAGCCGAGCTGCAGAAGTGCGCGTACGCCGCTGCGGGCGACCGGATGGTCGTCTACGACCAGGGCCCGCATCAGGCGCCGGCAGCTGCGGCCGGGAGCTCAACCCGCAACGCGGCAAGCTCCTCACGGATCGCCAGCTCCAGCTCGCCGCGCAGGCGCCGGACCCGCTCACGTAACGCCCAGAGGCCCGACCCCGGGACGAGCACCGCCGCGCGATCGGCGGTCTCACCCGCGTATGCGTTGGGACGCTCCGTCTGGATCGCCAGCACTACGCGGTCCTGTTCAAAGCCCAGATGGACGACCGCCAGCCCCGCGCGGGTGTGCTTGTCGGCGTTGCGCAACCCCTCGCGCAGCGTGTCGATCAACAGCTCCTCCACCGCGGGTGCCATAACACAGGGCTCACCGGAGCGGGTGATGTAGGCCTGCCGCCCGGTGCTGCGCTGCCAGACGCGAACCTCGGCGTCGAACACCGCCAGGAACGAGACCTCCTCCGGAAACTGGCTGAGCGAGCTGAGCGCTTCGCGCAGCTCGCGCCGCGCGTCGGCGGAGGTCGCCTCAATCTCCGCCATCCGTTCGGTCAGAACGTCTGGGTTGACCTCCTCCCGGGACTGGCGCGCGAGCACGCCGATTCCGAACAGCAGCTGCGCCACCGAGTCGTGCACGCGCGTGGCGATCCGCTCGCGGTCGCGCAGACGCTCCAGCTCCAGCTCCTGCTTGCGTGAGGCCAGACTGTGCAGTCCGACTGAGGTGTAGTCACCGATCCGCTCCAGCTCGGCCAGGAACCTGTCACCGAAGTTCTCCTCGGCGCGGGAGGCGGCATACAGCAGGCACACGTATCCGTCCGGGCCGACCACGGGCACGCAGGCCACCGCCTGGAGCCGGTCGGCCGCCAGGATCGGCTTGTAGTGGTCGGAGATGTTGTCGGCGGCCGGGTAGCTCGGCAGCCACATGGGGTGACCTTCGACCAGCACCCGCCCGCCCAGTCCGCGGCCGGACTGGACCACGAGCTGGCGGAAGATCCGCTCGTTGTTGACGCCGGCCAGCGCCGACATCGCATAGCCGTCAGCGCTGGTGTCTACCGCGGCGAAGGCAGCATCGATGCCCAGGTGCTCCCGGCTGGCCTGGACCGCAGCGCTGATGATTTCGTCCGGGGTATCTCCGATCGCGACAGATGCAAGCCGTCCCATCGCGCTCCTCTCACTCTCCGAGAACCTACCACTCCTCCGTTCACGCGGCTGAGGCGCTGAACAGAGCCGCTATCTCATCCAGTACGGCCGGGTCGTCGATCGTCGAGGGCACCTTGTACTCCCGTCCCTCGGCGATCGCGCGCATGGTCGCACGCAGGATCTTGCCCGAGCGTGTCTTCGGCAGCCGCGGCACTATCTCGATCTGCTTCAACGCGGCGACGGCACCGACGTCCGCGCGGACACGCGCCACCAGCGCTTTACGCAGCGCCTCAGGATCGCCGTGCTCGCCGGCTTTCAGCACCACGAAGCCGACCGGCACCTGGCCCTTCAGCTCGTCGGCCACGCCGATCACCGCGGCCTCGGCGACCTCCGGATCCCGGGCCAGGGACTCCTCCAGCGTTCCGGTGGAGAGCCGGTGCCCGGCGACGTTGATCACATCGTCCATGCGCCCCAGCACGAACAGGTACCCGTCCTGGTCGAACCGGCCGCCGTCACCGGTCAGGTAATAGCCGGGGTAGGTTGTGAAGTAGGAGCGCTTACAGCGCTCGTCGTCCTGCCACAGCGTCTGCAGAGTGCCGGGCGGCAGCGGCTCGCGGATCGCAATCGCGCCCTCCTCGCCGGGCGCCGCGTCGGTCCCGTCCTCCTTCAGGATCCGCACGTCATAACCCGGGACCGGTTTGGTCGGCGATCCGGCCTTCAGCGGCTGAGCGCCCAGGCCAAGACAGTTGGCCGCAACCGGCCAGCCTGTCTCGGTCTGCCACCAGTTGTCGATCACCGGCACGCCCAGCAGGTCCGAAGCCCACTGATAGGTGTCCGGATCCAGGCGCTCGCCGGCCAGGAACAGGTGGCGCAGGCTCGAGAGGTCGTAGCGACGGGTGTGCGTGCCCTCAGGGTCCTCCTTCTTGATCGCGCGCAGCGCCGTCGGCGCCGTGAACAGGTTGTTGACCTTGTGCTCGGAGATCACTCGCCAGAAGGCACCCGGGTCCGGTGTGCCCACCGGCTTGCCCTCATACAGCACCGTGGTCGCGCCTGCCAGCAGCGGCCCGTAGACGATGTAGGAGTGTCCGACCACCCAGCCGACGTCGGACGCGGCCCAGAACACGTCACCGGGCTGGGTGTCGAAGATCGCCTCCATGCTCCAGCACAGCGCCACGGCATGTCCGCCGTTGTCACGCACGACACCCTTCGGCGTCGAGGTCGTGCCGGACGTGTAGAGGATGTACAGGGGGTCCGTCGCGGCCACCTCGGCCGGAGGGACCGGTTCCGCATAGGCCACGGAGTCCGCCCAGGTGTGGTCGCGCCCGGCCTGCAGTTCGGCTTCGGCCTGGGGCCGTTGCAGGATCACGCAGTGCTC
This sequence comes from Solirubrobacterales bacterium, assembly GCA_017354065.1. Taxonomy (GTDB): domain Bacteria; phylum Actinomycetota; class Thermoleophilia; order Solirubrobacterales; family Solirubrobacteraceae; genus Palsa-465. Next base: position 39,751 of record JAFMRN010000001.1, on the reverse strand, counting down.
GGGCTTGTAGGAGGAGAGCTCGATCGCACGGTCGAGCAGGGGCTTGTAGGGGAGCACGCGGCTGCCCTCGACCCCGCAGGAGGCCGACACGACGACCTTTGGCGCGGCGGCATCGATCCGGACCGCAAGCTCGGGTGAGGCGAAGCCGCCGAACACGGTCGAGTGGATCGCGCCCAGCCGCGCGCAGGCGAGCATCGCGACCGCGGCCTCCGGGACCATCGGCATGTAGATCACGACCCGGTCGCCCTTGACGACACCGAGCCGGGCCAGCGCCCCGGCAAAGCGCGCCACCTGGTCGCGCAGCTCGCGGTAGCTGATCGTCTTCTTGGTGTCGGTAACCGGGCTGTCGTAGATCAGCGCCGCCTGCTCACCACGACCTGCATCGACGTGTCGATCAAGTGCGTTGGCGGCCGTGTTCAGCACCCCGTCGGGGAACCAGCGGGCAAACGGCGGCCGGCTGTTATCGAGGACCCGTGCCGGCTTCCTGATCCAGTCAATCGCCTCGGCGTTACCCGCCCAGTAGGCCTCCGGGTCACCGATGCTTGCAGAGAACACCTGCTCGTAGCTCACCAAAACCCTCCTCCAGATAAACCCTCTCCAGGCAACCGTAACCTGCCCACAAAAGCCCGGCGCCGGCCGCTTGGAAGTCGGTCCTAAAGAAGGGGGTCGAGCCCTGAAACTTCCCGACGCCCGCCGCGCGAGACGGGGGTCGCGCGGCTACCCCGGCTCAGCAACGGTAACTGCACAACCCCCTCCAGATCCGCGCACCCTTGGGAAGTTTCAGGGCACACGACTGCCGACCTACGGGAACGCCGGCAGCGCCGCGTCCGGCTCTTCAGCCACAGCCGGTTCCCGCCAGGGCCCCGGCTTGGGCCAGTCAACACGGCCCGGGAAGGCGAGCCGCAGGATCTTCTTCTGCACCGACCACACCTGCTTGAGGAACGGGCCGGTGTTGTAGGGGAGCTCGTAGCGCTCGCAGATCGCCCGCACGCGCGGAGCGATCTGCTGGTAGCGGGAGCTCGGCATGTCCGGGTACAGGTGGTGCTCGACCTGGAAGGACAGGTTGCCGCTCATGATGTGGAACAGCGGGCCGCCCTCGATGTTGACCGAGCCGATCAGCTGGCGCAGGTACCAGCCCCCTTGGGTCTCATCGGCGACCTCCTCCTCGGTGAAGGTCCACGCCTGCTCCGGGAAATGCCCGCAGAAGATGATCGCGTAGGCCCACACGTTGCGGATCAGGTTGGCGACTATGTTCGCGGTCATAGTCGAGCGGAACGGCTCGCGGAAGGAGCGCCGCCGTCCCAGGCGCGCGACCACGTTGCCGCTGCGCAGCCCCCGGCCGCGACGTCCCAGCACGCGCCTGCGCGGCCGGCTCTCGCCGGGCAGGACCTCCTGGGAGGCGGGGTCGAACAGCCCGATCACGCCGACCTCCACGAGCGTCATGATCACGCCGGAGATCGCCGGCCAGGCGAAGTAGTCCTTGAGCACCTGCCCGAGTACCTTCTGGACGATCTCCCGGCCCTGCTGACGCAGTTCCTCGGGGTCTTTCGTGCCCTCGCTAACGGCCTCGATGTCAAGATCGTGGACCGCCACGCCCCACTCGAACAGCAGCGCCAGCAGCGCGTTGTAGATCGGCTGAGCGAGGAAGCGCGGCTCCCACGGCTGCTTGTCGTCGACCCGCAAGATCTCATAGCCGACGTCCTTGTCCTTGCCGACGATGTTGGTGTAGGTGTGGTGCAGGTAATTGTGCGAGTGCTTCCAGGCAGAGGCCGGTGATGCGGTGTCCCAGTCCCAGGTGGAGGAGTGGATGTAGGGATCGTTCATCCAGTCCCACTGGCCGTGCATCACGTTGTGCCCGATCTCCATGTTCTCCAGGATCTTGGCCACCCCCAGCCCGGCGGTACCGAGCACCCACGCGGGCCAGAAGCGCGACGCGACCAGCACGGCACGCGAGCCGGCCGCGAGCGAACGCTGGATCCGGATCATCCGGCGTATGTACTGCGCGTCGGCGTCGTTGAGGTCGGCGTAGACGTCGTCGTGCACGGCCTGGAACTCGCGGCCCAACGCGTCCAGCTGCTCGGGCGTCAGCCGGTGCAGCGGGTGTCCGTCGGGAAGGGTTCCGTCATAGACGATGGTGCTCATGCTTTGCTCCTCGGTCCGGTTCCGTCGATCACGATGTGGCCCTCCTCCAGCTCGACGTCGCCCTCCGGCGCCGAGATACAGATCCGCACCATCTGGCCCGGCTCGCCGTGAACCTGCCCGGTGCGCAGATCCCGGACCCGTCCGCTGACGAGCTTGCAGTTGCACGTGTGGCAGATGCCCATGCGACAGCCGTAGCTGAGCGGTGCGCCGGCTGCTTCGCCGGCATCCAGGATCGGGGTGTGGCCGTCGGCCTCGGCACTCAGGTCACGGCCACGGAAGTGGATCCGGCCGCCCTGGCCAAGCCCGCCGGCACCGCCATCACCGATGAACGGCTGGAAGTGTTCAAGCGCGAGCCTATCCCGGCAGCTCTGTGCTTCATAAAAGCCGCTGAAGTCTTTGAGCATCTCCGGCGGGCCCGACAGGAACGAAGCGCGTTCACGCCAGTCGGGGCACAGCGCATCGAGCTCGGCGGGCGCCAGCCGTCCCTCCGTACCGCTGATCCGGTCGATCCTCCGGTAGCCGGACAGCCGCGCGCCAAGTAGCTCTCCGAACATGATGTCCTCGGCGCGGTGCTCGCAGTGGATGTGCACGACGTCGGTCCGCGCGCCGCGGCGGGCCAGTTCGCGCAGCATCGCGAAGATCGGCGTGACACCGCTGCCGGCGCTGATCATCAACAGCGGGGTCTCGGGCGACTCGGGCAGGCAGAACGTCCCCTCCACCTCACCGAGTGACACCGACATTCCGGGTCTGGCCTCGTCGTTGAGGAAGCTGGAGACGCGGCCGCCGTCCACACGCCGGACCGAGATGCTGATCAGGCCGTCGGGGTGCGGGTAGTCGGAGGTGAGCGTGTATGCGCGCCAGTGGCGCACGCCGCCGTGGGCCACGCCGATCCGCACGTACTGGCCCGCGCGGTGACCGGGCCAGCGGAAGCTGGGGCGGATCACGACGGTGGTGGCGCGCGAGGTCTCGGGGCGCAGCTCAACGATCGTCCCCTGCAACTCGCGTGAGGACCACATCGGGTTGATCAGCGCCAGGTAGTCGTCTGGCAGCAGCGGAAAGGTCAGCGCCTTCGCGGCTTCCAGCAGTCGGCGTTGTAGTCCCGGCACGTGCGGGCGGGCACCGCTTTCAACCGGCATCCGCCCAACATACTCTGTTCTGGCGCTGGCCTTTGAGGCCAGCGCCGAAATGTGGCGCTCAGCTGATCGCGCCGGCAGCGCGCAGAGAGTCCAGCTTCGTCCGGTCCAGGCCCCAGGCGCTCAGCGCGGTGTCCGTGTCGGCACCGGCCTCGCGTGGCGGCAGGCCGAGCTCCGGCTGGGTCCGGCTGAAGCGCGGCGCGGGCGCCGGCTGACGCGTGCCGTTGTGCTCGACGAACACCTGGCGGGCGACGTTGTGGGGATGCTCGTGAGCTTCGGACAGGCCGAGCACCGGGGTGGCGCAGGTCTCCTCGCCCTCCAGCAGAGCAGCCCACTCATCGCGCGTCTTGGTCTTGAAGACCTCGGCGTAGCGCTGCTTGTGCTCGGGCCAGTTGGGCATGTCGTACTGGGGCAGATCGAGACCCAGCAACTCCATCAGCCTCGCGTGGAACTGAGGCTCCAGCGCACCCACCGAAATGAACTTGCCGTCCGCGGTCTCATACACCTCGTACCACGGCGCGCCGGAGTCCAGGATGTTGGTGCCGGGCGCCTCGCCGTTCCAGATGCCGGCGTTGATCATGCCGTGGATCAGCGTGCTGAGCACCGCCGTGCCCTCGACCATTGAGGCGTCTACGACCTGTCCCTGTCCCGAGCGCTGGGCCTCATAGACCGCCGCCAGCACGCCAAAGGCGAGCATCATCGCGCCGCCGCCGTAGTCGCCGACCAGGTTCATCGGGAACAGCGGGCGCTCACCGGCGCGGGCCATCCCGCCGAGCGCGCCGCCGATCGAGATGTAGTTGATGTCATGCCCGGCGCGCTGGGACATCGGCCCGTCCTGCCCGTAGCCGGTCATCCGCCCGTACACGAGCTTCGGGTTGCGGTCCAGCGCGACCTCAGGCCCGAGGCCCAGGCGTTCCATCACCCCGGGCCGGAACCCCTCGACCAGGACCGCGGCCTGCTCGGCCAGTGACAGGGTCAGCTCGACCGCTTCCGGCTGCTTCAGGTTCACGCCGCCCGAGGGGCGGCCCCGGTTGGTCAGGTTCCAGGCGCCGGAACCGAGCGCCGCGCCGCCGCCGGCGCGCTCCAGCCGGATCACGTCGGCGCCCATGTCGGCGAGCATCATCACCGCGAACGGGCCCGGCCCGAGGCTTGCGATCTCCACGACCTTGAGGCCGGTCAGCGGTCCTGGCATGACCCTAACGTAACACTTGGACGCGGTTTGTAACCCGACAACAGCCACAGCAGGTGCGCGCTCGCGAAGGCGGCCGGGATCATGAAGTCATCGACGGTCCGGAACATGCTGGTCGGGAATAGGAAGGCCAGGCTCATGGGTGTCGTCGCATACAGCCAGGTCAGCATCAGCGCGATCAGCCCCAGCGCGATCAGGTAGAAGGCGGCAATCCGGCGCGCGGTCCTGGTGACCATGCAGAGCACAAACAGCACCAGGAACGTCACCGCGATCCAACTCCACTCCTCCACCACCTTGGCGCCGACCCACTCCAGCACCCAGTGGACCTCGTGGTGGCGGCTGATCAGATACGACGGGGACAGCGCCTGGCCCAGCTTCGGCTGGACCGAGTCGGACAGGTGATGCGCCGCCGTCCAGAGCCGCCAGGGCGCGATGAACACCGCAAGCGCCACGCCGGCCGCCACCCATTCCCGCCAGCGCCGGTGGTTTGCGGCTACGGCCACGACGAAGATGATGATCGCGCCCAGCAGGTCCTCATCCTTGGTGTTGGCGGCGGCGATCAGCGCGACCGTGCCGAACGCGAGATAGCCGGCCGAACCGCGGGTCTGCCACAGGCCCAGGGCCAGGCAGCCGAGCCCCATCAGCGCGGCGCCGAGCACGTCCGCGTAACCGGAGATCAGGTTCTGTGCAACCGCGGGTGAGACGGCCAGCAGCACCAGCGGCGCGACCCACGGCCGCTGTCGGCCACCCAACAGATACGCGGCCGTCCAGATGATCGCGGCGAACAGGATCCATAGCTCCGCGTGGTAGAAGCGCAGCTGCGGCGCGCCGGCGGCGATCGCGTTGAGCGCCTCGATCACCGGTCCGAACAGCGGGTACACCGGGTGAGTACCGGACTCATACGGGTTCTGGAAGATCTGGGGCGCGAGCACGTGGTGGTAGCTGAGCGCCAGCCCGCGCAGCGACCAGATCCGCGCGTCATCCTCAATCGTCGGCAGGCGGGCCAGTGAGTAGGCGCCGAGGGCCGCGTACAGGCCGATCAGCAACACGCCCCAGTTCGGCCGCGCGGGCGCGGCCACTCCCCGGCGGCGCCGCGCCACCAGTTCCGCGAGCACCAGCACGACCACCACGACGGCGATCACCGTCGGCGCGCGCAGCCCGACCCCGAGGATCAACAGCAGGATCAGCGGCGGGCACAGCACCATCACGCCGGTCAACAGCGCCGGTCCCAGCGCGAGCAACCTGCCGCGAAGCAGGCCCAGCGCTCGCAGCACCGCGGCGCCACAGAGCACAAAGACGATGTGCAGTCCGATCAGCCCGAGCATCAGTTCCTCGCCAGCACAAGACCGGGCGCGAACACCTTGACGCTCGGGTCATGCCGGCGGATCCGCGCCCGGATGTCGGCCGGGACCACGCCCATCGTGATCGTCCATTTGGCGTTGACGCCGCCGGGGCCCTGGGGCAGCGCCGGTAACAGCGCGGTGGTCACACACCAAACGTCGAGCGGCAGGGATTTCGGCGGCGGGATCTCCGCGTAGACATCGTCGCCAAGCTGGGGCCGGGCCCAGTTCAGGAACGGCGCGAGCCGCGCCGCGTGATCCTCGGCCAGACACGCCGTCGCGCCGGCGCGCGCGCTGGTCGAGCTGGCGCGCGCCTGCTTCAGCTGGCGGCTGCTTGAAAGCGCGGCGGAGACCACGAACGGAACGCACGCCAGGGCGACCACCGTCGCCGCCAGCGCCCGCGTACGCCACTTGCGCACCAGCATGAGGACCCCGATCAGCGCCAGCACGCCCAGAACCCCAAGCAACGGCTGGATCAGGTGCGACACGCTGAACTCTTGAGCGGGGTTCACGCCGGGCAGTATCGCCCGGTTTGTGGTCAAACACGCCGCTCAGGATCGGTTAGGCTGACGGCCACGTGACACGACTGCGCAAGGCCTGTGGCCCATTCTTCATCTCCGCCGGACTGATGCACTTCGCGTTCCCGCGCCCCTATGAGGCGATCATCCCGCCCTACCTTCCCGCCAAACGCCAGCTTGTCTACGCCAGCGGCGTGGCGGAGGCCGCCGGCGGCCTGGGCCTGATGGTCCCCGCCAGCAAGAGGCGCGCCGGCTGGTGGCTGGTCGCCACCCTGCTCGCCATCTTCCCCGCCAACCTTCACATGGCCCTGCACCCCGAGAACTACCCGATCCCCGCCTCGGCGCTGAAGGCCCGCCTGCCGTTGCAGGCCGGGTTCATCGCCTGGGTTCTGGCAGCCGCGCGGGGCTGAGCTCGCCGCTCAGGCCTCGACGACCTCGGGCTTCAGCGGCCCTAGCTTGGCCCCGATCGCCGAGACGGTGTCCTCGCCGACACCCAGTTCTTTCAGCGTGGCGACCAGATGCTCGACCACGCGGTCAAAGGCAGCCGCGCTGATCCCCCGGCCCTTGTGCGCCTCGGCCATCGACTTGCCCGCATAGGCGGTCGGACCGCCCAGCGCGGTCGTCAGGAACGCGCGTTGATGGCCCTTCAACCGTTCCCGGTCGGCGGTGGCGAAGTACTCCAGCAGGTCGGGGTCAGCCCAGACCTTCTCATAGAAGCTCTCGACGGCGGCGTTGACCGCCGGCTCCCCGCCGATCGCGTCATAGATCGTCGCCGCCACGGCTCAGGCCCCGGCCAGCACGGGCACGTCGGCCAGGATGTACACGTCGTCGCGGTGGACCACCGCACGGTAGGTCTTGACACACAGCGAGCCGTTGATCTCAGCGCCGGTCTGGAGCGAGAAGCGACGCTCATGCAGCGGGCAGATCACGCTCGCGTCGGCGACGATGCCATCAGCCAGGGGGCCCTGCATGTGCGGACAGCCGGCCTCCGTCGCATACCAGCCGCTGTCAGTGCGGAACACCGCCAGGCGCAGGTCACCGACTGAGACGTTGCGGCCCTCACCGGGAGGGACGTCCTCAACTGCACAGACACGGATCATCGTTCACCTCCGGCCGGCGGACCGACCAGTTCGACATCATCGAGATCACTGAACTGGCGCTCGTGGTAGGGCTCGTCGCGCTCCAGCCAGGGGTCAAAGGCCGCCGCCTTGGCGATCCGGAAGCGTTCCAGCAGCTCGCCGGCGCGCGTCTCATCCTCCACAACGGCGCGGATCTCCTCGAGGCCGATGCGCGGCACGAAGTCATAGGCGCGCTCCTTGTAGTCCGCGTTCTCGCGGTAGTACTGGAGGAACACGGTTGAGATCCGCAGCGCCTCCGCGCGCGTCTCGACGGTGGTGAGGATGTCCGCCTCACGCACGTTGGCGCCGGCGGCCCCGCCGACGCGGACCTGCCAGCCGCCCTCAACCGCGACCACGCCGATGTCCTTGACAGTCGCCTCCGCGCAGTTGCGCGGACAGCCCGACACACCGCCCTTGACCTTGGCGGGCGTGTAGAGCCCCTCCCAGGCGTGTTCCAAGTCGATCCCGAGCTTGACCGAGTCGCCGATCCCGAAGCGGCAGAAGTCACGGCCGACACAGGTCTTCACGGTCCGGACCGCTTTGGCATAGGCGTGGCCGGAGGGCATCCCCAAATCTCGCCAGATCGCGGGCAGGTCCTCCTTGTCGACACCGAGCAGATCGATCCGCTGACCGCCGGTGACCTTCACCATCCGCACGTTGTACTTCTCGGCCGCGTCGGCGATCCGCCGCAGCTCATCCGGGCTGGTGACGCCGCCGTACATACGCGGCACGACGGAGAAGGTGCCGTCGTTCTGGATGTTGGCGTGAACCCGGTCGTTGATGAAGCGCGCGTGGCGTTCCTCGCGGTGGCGGTTGTCGTTGACCTCCGAGACCAGGTAGGCGAGCGCCGGCTTGCAGGCGCCGCACTCACGCCCGGTGCCACAGGCGCCCGATACGTCGGACACGGACTGGAGGCCGTCCTCACGGATCCGTGCCGCAAGCTGCTCGCGCGTCTGCTTCGCACAGGCGCACAGATAGGCGGGCTCGTTGGCGCCGCCGCCGGCCGACTGGACGATCTCGATCACCGCGGGCTTGCAGGAGCCACAGCCGGTCCCCGCACGGGTCCGCGACATCACCTCGAGCGGCGTGTTGCAGCCGTCCTCGACGACAGCGGAGACCAGCTGACCCTTGCAGACACCGTTGCAGTTACAGATCTGTGCGTCGTCCGGCAGGTCGGCGGGGGTCGCCACGGCGGCCTCCGCCAGGCGCCCCAGCGGGTCCTCGACCTCGGCGGCGGCGGTGATCTCGGCGAGCAGCGCCTCATGGCCGCGGATGTCACCCAGCAGCACCGCGCCGGCCGCGCGACCGTCGCGCACCACCAGCTTGCGGTACACGCCCGCGGCGGTATCGGAGGAGATCACCTCGGAGTCGCCCTCGGCGTGGCCGATTGAGACCAGGTCGATGCCCGCGACCTTCAGCTTCGCCGACGGCGTCGAGCCGCGGTAGCGTGCGGCGCCCGCGCCGGTCAGCGTCTCTCCCAGCACCCGGGCCTGGTCGTGGATCGGCGCGACCAGCCCGTGCACGATCCCGTCATGCTGGGCACATTCGCCAAGCGCCCAGATCCCGGGCAGCGAGGTGGCCATGGTGTCGTCCACGACGATCCCGCGGTCAAGCTCCACCCCGGCCTCCCGCGCCAGGGTCAGCTCGGGCCGGATGCCGATCGACACGACCACCAGGTCGGCGTCAAGCGACTCGCCGTCAGCGAAGTTCAGCCCGGCGACCGCGCCGCTCGGGCGGCTGAAGATCTGATCGGTCGCGCGCTCCAGCTCGACGGAGACGCCCATCTCGGCGAACTTCGGCACCAGCAGCCCGGCCGCCGCGGCGTCAAGCTGGCGTTCCATCAAACGGTCCACAAGGTGCACGACGGTCACCGGCGCGCCCTGGGCGACGATGCCACGCGCCGCCTCAAGCCCCAGCAGGCCACCGCCGATCACGACCGCGCGCACGCCGGGCCGCGAAGCCGCGACCCGGATCTGCTCACAGTCCTCGGGTCCGCGGAACGCGTGCACGCCGGGCAGATCGATCCCGGGGATCGGCGGCATCAGCGGTACCGATCCGGTTGCCAGCACCAGCGCGTCGTAGCTGAGCTCCCGCCCGTCGGCGAGCGTGATGGTCCGCGCGTCGCTGTCGACGGCGATCACCCAGGCGCCCGTGATCGTCTCGACACGCTGGTCCTCATACCACTCGGCGGGACGCAGGGCGAGCGTGTCCGCGGAGCTGCCGTCAACGAGTATCTCTGACAGGCGCACGCGGTCATAGGGCAGGCGCGGCTCACCACAGATCATCGTGATCGAGGCGTCCTGGTCGTGCTCGCGAATCGACTCCGCGGCTGCCTGCCCGGCGATGCCCCCGCCGATAATCAACACACGCTTGGAACTCATGTATCCATACTGAGGCCGGCCGGTTTCGCCAACGCGTCCTGCATGTTTCCAGCAGATGAAATCAGCGACTGGATTTCACCCTGACATGACCCACAACCGGTTCCGGCGCGCGTTTGTTCACCTACCGCTGTGACGCTGTCACACCCACTCTGGGTGATCGCGTCACAAATCGTGCCACGTGTCACAGAGTTACAGGAACAGACGACCTGGCTGGGATCGGGCGCGTTAGGGGACCCGCCGCCGTCGAGCAGCCCCTGGGGCACCGGCTCCCCGGTCCGCAGCAGCTGGCCCAGGGTCGGGCCGTCGGCCGCATCACCCAACAGGATCGCTCCGGCCAGGCGGTCGCCGTGCAGCAACAGCCGCCGGTAGCGGCCCTCACGCGTGTTCGCGACGACCACCTCATCACGGTCGAGTCCGCCCTCAACCTCGCCGCCGGCGAACAGCTCGACCCCGGCGACCTTCAGGGTCGTGGCGGTGTCGAGCCCGCGGAAGGCGCCCGGATCGCCGACCAGCACCGCACCGGCGACCCGGGCCTGCTCGGCCAGCGGGGCCCACAGCCCGTAAACGCGGCCGGCGTGCTCCGCGCACTCTCCGACGGCATAGACGTGCGGCGCGGACGTCCGCAGCTCGTCATCAACCACGATCCCGCGCCCACAGCGCAGCCCCGCGCGCTGGGCCAGGCCGGTCTCCGGCGCCACGCCCGCGGCCATCACCACCAGGTCCGCGTCGATCCGCTCACCGTCGTCCAGCAACACGGCGTCCGCTTCGATCCCGGCCACGCTGCAGCTCACGCGCAGGTCAAAGCCCTGGGCGGCAAGCTCCCTGTAGAGCAGCGCGCCCGCACCGGCGTTCAGCTGCGCTGGCATCAGCCGGTCACCGCGCTCGATGACGGTCACACTTGCGCCGCGGGCCTTGCGGCCCGCGGCTGCTTCCAGGCCCAGCAGGCCGCCGCCCACCACGACGGCCCGGCGCCCACCGGCGTCGACGCGCCGATGCAACTCGGCGACGTCGTCAACCGTACGGAAGGAATGCACATGCTCGGACTCGACACCCGGTACGGGCGGCACGAACGGGCGTGACCCGGTCGCGATCACCAGCGCGTCATAACGGTGGGCGTTCCCGTGGCTGTCGTGTACCACCTGCGCGTCAGTGTCAACCGCCTCGGCGCTGACGCCGGTCTCCAGGCTGATGCGGCGCTGGTCAAACCACTCGACCGGCTTCAGGTCCAGGTCGGGCCGGCTCAGGGTGCCGGCCAGCAGCTTGGAGACCATGATCCGGTTATACGGCCGGGCCGGCTCGGCCCCGAGCATCGTCACATGCCACTCCGCCGGGGAGCGGCGCCGCACGACCTCCTCCGCGACGGCCATGCCGGCCATGCCGGTGCCGACTATCACCAGCTCCCGGGTCAGCCGCGCGACCGAGTGCGAGTCGACCGAGCGCACCGGCCGGTTCCGCACCGTCGCGGCGACGGAGACCGCGATCGCCTTCAGCTCCGGCTGCTTGGAGGTGGGATCGACGCTCGGATGCGATACCGCGTTCAACGCTCCAGAGCCGGCGTCCGCGAACAGCCCGCCCCAGTGGAACGGCGCGAAGACAACGCCGCGCGTGATCGCGTCCGTAACCTTCACGCGCATGCTCAGCTCGCCACGGCGTGAGCGCACCAGCGCGTGCCCGCCGTCCTTGACGCCGCAGCGCTTGGCGTCGTCCGGGTGGATCTCAAGCAGCGGGTCTCCGGCCGCGGCGCGCAGGCGTTCGGATTTGCCGGTGCGGCTCATCGTGTGCCACTGGTCGGCCACGCGGCCGGTGGTCAACAGCAGCGGGAACTTCGCATCGGGAGTCTCGGCCGGGTCAGTGTGCGGTGTGCCGGTCGCGACCGCGCGGCCGTCGGGCGCGCCGGGCACCACACCGCCGGCATAGAGCCTTGCGGTCCCGGGATGGCCCGGCGCCGGACAGGGCCATTGCACGCCCTGGCCGGAACGGCGCAGGCGCGAGTGCGTCAGGCCTGAGACGTCGTTGGGCCGGTTGGCGGTGAGTGCCGCGTACTCGGCGTAGACGGCCGCCGCGTCAGGCCAGGCGAACGCCTCAGCGTGGCCCAGCTCGGCCGCGACACCGGCGAAGATCTGCCAGTCGGGACGCGCGTCCCCGGGCGGGTTCAGCAGCTTCCTGACCAGCCCGACGCGCCGCTCGGAGTTGGTCATCGTGCCCTCCTTCTCCGGCCAGGCGGCGGCGGGCAGCACGTAGTCGGCAAAGGCGCTGGTCTCGGTCGGGTGGTGCGCGTCCTGGACCACGACCAGCTCGGCGCGACGCAGCGCCTCACGCACACGAGCGCTGTCGGGCATCGACACGACCGGGTTGGTCGCGACGATCCAGATCGCCTTCAGACGGCCCGGCTCGAACATCTCGACGGCGGGCAGCCCGGGCGTGGGATCGAGCTCGCGCACGCCCCAGTGCTCCGCGACCGCGCGCCGCGCCGCAGGATCGTCGATCCGGCGGTAGCCGGGCAGCAGGTGTGCCAGACCGCCGGTCTCACGGCCGCCCATGGCGTTCGGCTGTCCGGTCAGGGAGAACGGGCCCGCACCGGCACGGCCGAAGTTGCCGGTGCCGAGACACAGGTTGATCAGCGCCCGGTTCTTCAGCGTCCCGACCGTGGACTGGTTTGCGCCCATCGACCACAGCGCCATGGCCGCGCCGGCGGAGCCGAACCGGTTGGCGGCCTCCACCACCAGCGCGGCTGGCACGCGGCAGACCTCCGCGGCCCGTTCGGGGGTCCACTCGCGTGCGACCGACAGGACCTCCTCAAAGCCGCTGACATGCGCGGCGATGAAGCTCTGGTCCAGCAGGCCCTCGGCATCCAGCACGCACAGCATCGCGTTGAGGAATGCCAAGTCGGTGCCCGGCGCCAGCGGCACGTGCAGGTCCGCGGCTCGGGCCGTCGGCGTCGCGCGCGGGTCCAGGCAGATGATCGAAGCCCCCTCCCGCTGGCGGTCGCGGATCCGGGAGAACACGATTGGATGACAGGCAGCCGTGTTTGAGCCGAGCAACAGGAAGCAGTCGGCGACGTCTATGTCCTCATAGGAGCAGGGCGGGCCGTCGAACCCGAACGCGCCGCTGTAGCCGGCGACCGCCGAGGACATGCACAGGCGCGAGTTCGAGTCGACGTTGTTAGTGCCCAGGAAGCCCTTGGCCAGCTTGTTGACCGCGTAGTAGTCCTCGGTCAGCAGCTGCCCGGAGATGTAGAAGCCGATCTCCTCCGGCGCGTAGGCCGCCAGCCTGGAACCGAGCTCCGCCAAGGCCACATCCCAGGTGCTGGACTCAAAGCCAGCACCTGGACCAGCGCGTTTCAAGACTTTTGTCGCGCGGTCCGGGGCGTGCACCGCGGCAGCAAGCTCCAGCGGCTTGCGACACGTGCGCCCACGGTTAACCGGGTAATCGTCGTCACCTGTGATAGCTGACACACGACCGCCGTCGACGCTGACACGCAAACCGCAGCCGACGCCGCAATAGGGACATAGGGTCCGCTCAGACACATGACGATCGTGCAGCCCCGGGGTTTCTCAACAGCGACGTGCAGATGAACAACGCGTGAACAGCCTTGGACATATGCAACAGGTCGGCTTCGACATTTGTCCAAAGACATCGCCGCCCGCTGGTGACACGCTCGCGCCCATGGAGCTGACCGACGCCAACCGTCAGTACGTGCTGCGGACCGTCTCTGAACGCGGCGTCCGGTTCGTGCGGTTGTGGTTCGTCGACGTGCTCGGCCTGTTGAAGAGCTTTGCGATCCCGGCGACCGAGCTGGAGGCCGCGCTGTCAGACGGCGTCGGCTTGGACGGCTCGGCACTGGAGAGCTTCGCGCGCCTGGCCGAGCGCGACGTGATCGCCCATCCCGATCCGCACAGCTTCCAGGTGCTTCCGTGGCGTCCCGGCTCGGTCGTGGCGCGGATGATGTCCGACATCAGGCTGCCGGACGGCACCCCGTTCGCCGGCGATTCACGCCATGCGCTGGCGCGGGTCCTCTCGCGCGCGGCTGAGCTGGGCCTAACCCTGTCGGTCGGCGCCGAGATCGAGTTCTTCCTGTTCAAGGACGAGGACGACCCGACACGCCCGCCGGTCCCGCTCGACCAGGGCGCCTACTTCGACCTGACCCCGCTGGATGACGGGTCCGACTTCCGCAGGGCGACGATCGACTACCTCGAGCAGATGGGCATCCCGGTGAAGGCCTCCCACCATGAGGTCGCCCCCTCCCAGCATGAGATCAAGCTGGCCCACACGGACGCGCTGTCGATGGCGGACGCGGTCACCACCTTCCGGCTGGTGGTCAAGGAGGTCGCGCGTGAACAGGGTGTGTACGCGACGTTCATGCCCAAACCGCTGGAGCATGAGTCGGGCTCGGGCATGCACGTGCACCTGAGCCTGTTCGAGGGTGAGCGCAACGTGTTCTTCGACCCCGACAACGGGCCGCTGTCAGAGACCGGCCGCGCGTTCCTGACCGGCGTGCTGGCACACGCCGCCGAGCTGACCGCCGTCACCAACCAGTGGGTCAACTCCTACAAGCGCCTGGCCGACGGCTTTGAGGCGCCCGAGCGGATCACCTGGACGACCAACTCGGGGGCGGCGCTGGTGCGGATCCCAGGCAGTCGGCCGGACCGTGAGAGCGCGACCCGGATCGAGCTGCGCTCACCTGACAGCGCGGCGAACCCGTACCTGGTGTTCGCGCTGACCCTGGCCGCGGGGCTGCGCGGGATCGAGCGCGGCTACCAGCTGCCGGCCGAGACGATCGATGACGGTGCGCCGGCCGCCGCCGCGCGGCTGCCGGAGAACCTCGGTGAGGCCGTGAACCTGTTCGACAACTCCGAGCTGGTGCGTGAGACGCTGGGTGACGGGTTGGTCGAGTGGTACGTGCGCAACAAGCGTGCAGAGTGGGATGCATACCGGCGGACGGTCACGGAGTTCGAGCGTCGCCGTTACCTGCGATCGCTCTGAGGCACCATGGGTGACGCTTGGATTTACACACCTGACGCCGACGGTGGCGATCCGCTGGCGGGCATGCTCGCCGAGCTCGGCTTCAGCCCGCGGCGGGTTGCCTCTGACGCACCGGAGCTGCGGCCCAGTGACACCGGCAGCGGCATCCCCGAGGTTGCGCTGGTACTGGGCGACACGTCGGTGTGCACGCGCCTACGCGACGATGAGGACCTCGCCGGCGTGCCGGTCGTGGTCAGCGTCGACTCCGACGCGCTGGCGTTGGGCAACGGCGTGCTGGACGCGACCGAGCTGTTGGTCACGCCGTTCTCGGCGAACGAGCTGGAGGCGCGGATCGTCCGCGCGCGCCGGACCGTGCACGGCGTCGAGCACGGTGACGTGGTCCGTGTCGGCGGACTGGAGCTGAACGTCGCCACCTACCAGGTGACAGTCGACGGCCGGCCAGTGGATTTCACCTACATGGAGTACGAGCTGTTGAAGTTCCTGGTCACTCACCCCCGCCGTGCCTTCAGCCGTGAGGCGCTGCTGAGCCGTGTCTGGGGCTATGACTTCTACGGCGGCGCGCGCACGGTCGACGTGCACGTGCGGCGCGTGCGCGCGAAGCTCGGCTCGGAGTACGCAGACAAACTGCACACCGTGCGGCGGGTGGGTTACAGGTTCGATCCGTAATCGTGTCGAAACATGCCCGTCACCGGCTGGTGACCGGGCGTCCATAGCTTGCGGTGGATGAGCACGACCACTGAACTACCGCAAGCGCTTGAGGCAGTCACCGAGCGCAAAGGCCGCTGGATCACGGATTGGCGGCCGGATGACCCGGTCTTCTGGGAACAGCGGGGCAAGGCGATCGCACGGCGCAATCTGGCGCTGTCCGTGTTCTGTGAGCACCTGGGCTTCTGCATCTGGGTTCTGTGGACGGTGATCGCGGTGAACCTCGTGAACGTCGGGATCAAGCTGTCGGTGCCGGAGCTGTTCTGGCTGACGGCGATCCCGAACTTGATCGGCTCCGGGCTGCGGATCCCCTACACGTTCGCGATCGCGCGCTTTGGCGGCCGGATGTGGACGTTCACCTCGGCGATGCTGTTGTTGATCCCCGCGTTGCTTGCGGCTGTGCTGGTGCCCTCGGGCTGGCTCGCGCACCAGTCACACAGCACCCAGCTGTGGGTGTTGATGGCCTGCGCGGCCACAGCAGGTGTCGGCGGCGGCAACTTCTCAAGCTCAATGGCGAACATCTCCTTCTTCTATCCGGAGGGCAAGAAGGGACTGGCGCTCGGCATCAACGCCGCCGGCGGGAACCTCGGCGTGGCGGTGACCCAGCTGCTGGTCCCGCTGATCCTGATCCTCGGGGTGCCCGCCGCGGCCGTCGCGCTGCCGGTTCACCACGTGCACCTGGCCTACGCCGGGCTCGTGTGGCTGCCCTTCATCGTGGTCGCGGCGACGTTGGCGTGGTTTCGGATGGACTCACTGTCTACCGCCCACACCGACACCGAGGCATACAAGCTGGCGCTCGGGAACGCCCACACCTGGATCGTCTCCGCGCTCTACATCGGGACGTTCGGGTCCTTCATCGGCTACAGCTTCGCGCTGCCGCTGGTGATCAAGAACACGTTCCCGGCGTTCCTCGCCCACCACTCCGACATCGCCAACTACCTGGGTGCTTTCGCCTTCCTGGGCGCCCTGGTCGGGTCCCTGACCCGACCGCTGGGCGGCTGGCTGTCTGATCGGCTGGGCGGAGCGTCGGTCACGCTGGTGTCGTTCCTCGGCATGGCCGCGTGCGTGGTGCCGGCCGCGATCGGCGTCCAGGACGGGTCATTCGGGCTGTTCCTGGCGTCCTTCATCGTGATCTTCGCGCTGTCCGGGCTGGGGAACGGGTCGACCTACCGGATGATCCCGGCAATCTTCAGCTCGCTGGCTGTCAGGCGCGCCCGGCGCTCCGGCGACGACAGCGGTCCGCTGCTGGCGAACTACCGGCGCCAGGCGGCGGCCGTAATCGGCATCGCCGGGTCGATCGGTGCCTTCGGCGGCTTCCTGATCCAGGTGGTCTTCCGCCAGGCGTCCTTGAAGTCGACCGCGCTGATGACCAAGGCCACCGCGTCGATCCATAACAAGCACGCGCTGGCACTCGCGAAGGCGCACATAGCTCACGCCAACCAGAACTGGTCGGTACCCGCCCTGTGGGTGTTCTGCGCGGTCTACGTACTACTTGGGGTGCTGACCTGGGCCGCGTACATGCGCGGACGCATAGAGCGGGTCTAGGAAGAGCTTTGCGCGCCGGTCGCGGGGAGGGACCGCGGCTGGCGCGCAGGGAAACGCGAATCCACACAGGGTCAGGCCGGCGCCCGGCCCCGCGCTGCGACTACCACCGCCGCCAGGCTCGCACTTTTATACCCCCATCTATAACCCCATCTGGGGGTACGTTTCTACGAGCCGATGACAAGCGGGTACACAACTACGTGCGTCTTCACAAAGTTCGGCTGTACCGTAGGACGCCATGGCCAGCACCAACTGGGAGATCCCCAAAGGGCCGGGCAAGGATGACGGCTCCTTCAACCGCCCGCCCAGCCGCTTCCGCGAGTGGATCACCACCGACGGGCCCTACACACCGGAGGCCGGGCGCTATCACCTGTACGTCGCCCGCGCCTGTCCGTGGGCGCACCGGACGATGATCGCGCGGGAGCTGATGGGCCTCCAGGACGCGATCTCGATCTCATATGTCGACCCGATCCGGGACAAGCGCAGCTGGGCCTTCACCGGCGGGGCCTATGTGGACCCCCTGAACGGGTTCGAGTTTCTCGAGCAGGCGTACCTGGCCAGCGACCCGGATGGGAGGCACCGGGTCTCGGTCCCGGTGCTGTGGGATCGCAAGCACGGCCGGATCGTCAACAACGAGTCCTCAGAGATCCTGCGGATGCTCTCCACCGTGCTGGCGCCGCTGGCCAAGCACCCCGTTGAGCTGTACCCGGCTGAGCGCGCGAGCGAGATAGACGCGCTGTCTGAGAGCTTCTATGAGCCGGTCAACAACGGCGTCTACAAGGCGGGCTTCGCCCAGAACCAGCGGGCCTATGAGCGCGCCGTGCGGGAGCTGTTCGCGAAGCTCGACGAGCTGGATGCGCGGCTGGCAATCAGCCGGTTCCTGTTCGGCGACCGCCTGCTTGAGTCGGACATCCGCCTGTTCACGACGCTCGTGCGCTTTGACGCCGTCTACCAGATCCACTTCAAGTGCTCGGTCCGCAAGCTCGCCGAATACCCGAACCTGTGGCCTTACTGCCGCGACATCTACCAGTGGCCGGGCGTGAAAGGAACGGTCGACTTCGAGGAGATCCGCCGGCACTACTACGGCACGCATCCGACCGTGAACCCGCTGGGGATCGTGGCCGTGATGCCGGAGCTGGATTTCGACGCGCCGCCCGGCCGCGAGCACCTGGGCTGACGCGCGCCTAATAGGCGCGCGGCACAATCGGGGCGGATGAGCACGAACCAGCAGGACCCACCCGGACTGGACCTGGAGCAGCTGCGTGTCTGGGCGGGCGGCCATCTGGAGTTCGAGCCCGCCAGCGCCAGCCTGATCACCGGCGGCAAGTCAAACCTCACCTACGAGCTGCACGCTGCCCAGGGCAGCTGGATCCTGCGGCGCCCGCCGCTCGGCCACGTGCTGGCCACCGCGCACGACATGGGCCGCGAGTACCGGGTGATGTCGGCACTGGCCGACACGCGTGTGCCGGTGCCCCGGACACTGGCGCTGTGTGAGGACGAGAGCGTGATCGGCGCGCCGTTCTACGTGATGGAGCGCGTGGAGGGACGACCCTACCGCTGGGCATCCGAGCTGGAAGCGCTGGGAGCGGAGCGCACGCGGGCCATCGCCGAGCGGATGATCGACACGCTGGTGGAGCTCCACCGGGTAGACCCGCACGCCGTGGGCCTGTCCGAGTTCGGTCGCCCGGCCGGGTTCCTCGCGCGTCAGGTGGAGCGCTGGCGCAAGCAGATGGCGGCCTCCCACAGCCGCGACCTGCCCCTGGCCGAGGAGCTGCACGGGCGGCTGGCGGCCAACGTCCCTCAGGACAGCGCCCCGGCGATCGTCCACGGTGACTACCGCCTGGACAACCTGCTGGTCGGAGCCGACGACGAGATCGGTGCCGTGGTCGACTGGGAGATGGCCACGCTCGGTGACCCGCTGACCGATCTGGCGCTGATGGTGATGTATGACCGGCTGGCGAAGCTGATGGCAAACAACCTGGTCTCCGACTCGGCCTCCGCGCCCGGCTTCCCGACTGAAGCGCAGCTGATCGACCGCTACCGCGCGGCCAGCCCGCGCGACATGTCGCAGTTCGGCTTCTACCTGGGCCTCGCCGCATACAAGCTGGCCAGCATCCTCGAGGGGATCCATTACCGCTTCCTCCAGGGCCAAACCGTCGGCGAGGGTTTCGAGGGCCTGGGCGACGCGATCGACACACTGCTACAGGCCGGCCTGGAGGCGATGTAAATGGATTTCGCGCACGACAAGCTCACCCAGGAGCGGATTGAGGACTTCCGCGAGCTGCTGGAACACCAGATCGTCCCGAGTGAGACGCGCTTCGAACAGCAGCTGGACGCGGCGACTGACCGCTGGGCCTGGGACAGCGTGCCGGTGCTGGCTGAACTGCGCGCCGAAGCGCGGCGCCGCGGCCTGTGGAACCTGTTTCTCCCGGGTGAGCGCGGCGGCGGACTCTCCAACCTTCAATACGCGCCGCTGGCGGAGCTGAGCGGATACAGCCTGGAACTCGCGCCGGCGGTGATCAACTGCGCCGCGCCCGACACCGGGAACATGGAGGTGCTCGACCAGTTCGGCACGCCGGAGCAACAGGAACGCTGGCTCGATCCGCTGCTCGACGGATCGATCCGGTCCGCCTTTGCGATGACCGAGCCGGACGTGGCCTCATCCGATGCGACGAACATCGCCACGCGGATCGAACGCGACGGGGACCGCTACGTGATCAACGGCTCCAAGTGGTGGATCACCGGCGCGATGAACCCCAACGCGAAGATCCTGATCGTGATGGGCAAGACCGACCCGGACGCCGACCGCCACCGCCAGCAGTCGATGATCCTGGTGCCGCGTGACACACCGGGCGTGCAGGTGCTCAGGCCGATGCGCGTGTTCGGCTATGACGACCACCAGCACGGCGGCCATGCGGAGCTGCGCTTCAGCGACGTCGTGGTGCCCGCGGAGAATCTGATCGGGCATGAGGGCGCCGGCTTCGCGATCGCCCAAGCGCGGCTCGGGCCCGGGCGAATCCACCACTGCATGCGCTCAATCGGGCTGGCCGAGCGGGCTATCGAGCTGATGTGCCAGCGGGCCGCCTCGCGCGTGGCGTTCGGCAAGGAGCTGGCCCGCCAGGGGGTCATCCGCGACTGGATAGCCGAATCACGCGTCCGCGTAGAGCAGCTGCGCCTGCTGGTGCTGAAGGCCGCGTGGCTGATGGACACGGTCGGCAACCGCGGCGCCCACACGGAGATCCAGGCGATCAAGATCGCAACGCCGGCCACCGTGCAGTGGATCCTTGACAAGGCGATCCAGGTGCACGGCGCCGCCGGCATCTCCCAGGACTTCCCGCTGGCGCGTGCCTACGCCGGGATCCGCACGCTGCGCTTTGCCGACGGTCCGGACGAGGTCCACAAGGCCTCACTCGCGCGGGCCGAACTGGGCCGGACTAGTCCCCGATAATTTCGCGCGCCGCCGGTGACTCGAAGAACGGCTCCAACCGGCGCCGGATCAGCTGCTCGAGCATGCCGTTCTCCCTGAGCAGCGCCAACACCGGCGGTCCGAAGCGGCGGGCCTCCTCGAGCATGTCCGCGCGGGTGACGCCGAACTCGCCCAGCAGCTCAAGCAGCCTGGCCGTGCCGTACTTGTCGAAGAAGAAGTCGACACCGTCGGCGATCAGCACGTGTACGTACTCGGTCTCACGCAGGGACAGCCAGAACTCGTAAACCAGAACCAGCAGGTCCTCCAGGTCGTCCTGGGTCACGTAGGAGCGCAGCGAGCTGACCGGCCGGGAAGACTGCTCGCGCCAGGCCTCAACCACGGTCTCCCGCGCCCACGGCTCATGAGTGTTGCCGGCCAGGGCGTGCTTGCTGCGGCTCAGCAGCACGCGCGCCATGGGCTCGGCCAGCTCGCGCAGGCGCACGTCGAACTCGGCTGAGGCGTCCGGCGCCACCGCGCCCAGCAGCTGCTCACCGGTCCCCAGCAATGTGTTGAGGCCTGGTACCCGGCCCGCGAGGTTCCGGTTCTGGGAGATCGCGTCGCTCGCCAGCCGGTACAGCCACTCCGAGGCGATCTCAACCATCAGCGGGCTCTCCAACAGGCGCTCCTGTACCAGCGGCAGCTCCAGGAACTTGGCCGTGAACGCCTCCACGTGCTGGGCGGCGACCACCTGATCCAGCCGGTTCTCCGCTTGGGCGGGGTGGTTGTAGAGCCGGTTCGCGATCTCGGACGCCAGCTCCGGGATCGATCCCGGAACCCGGACCTGGACCGCCCATTTGCGCGCGGTCGCCTTGATCTGCTCACGCGTGACGACCTGCTCCAGCTGAAGCTCGCCGGCCAGCTCGAGCGCGTGATCGAGCTCCGGCTCCAGCAACGCGTTGAACTGCTCGGGCTCCAGCTGCGTGAGGAAGAACCGGACCTGGGCGTCCAGCAGCCGTTGCGCGGTGTCTGACATGAACCGCAGGCTACCCGTCGCCACCCGCCCGCCTCCGGCGCCCCCAATTACATTTGGCAGTTATATACTGTACTTATGCTTTCTACGGCACCGTCAGCGGAGGTCGCCGAGACGGTCGGCGTGCTGTCCGACTTCATGCGTTTCATGGTGACCCTGCCCCACACCGAGGGCCTGACGCTGTCCGAACTGGGGGTCCTCAACGGGGTCATCGGCGAGCACGCGATGCGCATCTCCGAACTCGCCGACATGCAGGGGATGACCCAGCCGGGCATGACCCAGCTGATCACGCGGATGGAACGCGACGGACTGGTCGCGCGCGAACCGGACCCGGCCGACCGCCGTGCGGTACGCGTAGTAGCCCGCCCCCGGGGCCGCAAGCTCTTCAACCAGCGCGACGCCAGTCGGCTGGCGCTGTTCGGCCGGCTCTACGAGCACCTCGACGAGACGGACAAGCGCCGTCTGCACGACGCGCTGCCGGTGCTCAGCCGCCTGGTCGAGATCAACGATGCCCTGGGTAGCTGAGGACATGGACAGCACATACCCATCCGATACCGAGACCGGCGTGCCGGTGCATGACGGCGACAGGCCGACGGCGGTTGTCGGACTGGATGGCTCGCGACCGTCCTGGGACGCCTTCTGGTGGGCCGCCGGGGAGGCACAGCGCACCGATGGTCAGATCGTGGCGGTGTTCGTCAGCTACGTGGCCGACATGGGACTTGCCACAACCGCGGTGGCCGGCCTCGACACCAGCGTGTACCTGGCCAGCAACGACGCCGCCGTGCGTGACCGCGCGGCCGAGCTTCAGGCCGCGGCGGCCAAGGCCGGCGCGCAGCTCGGAGTCCCGGTCCGCTTCATCCACCGCCAGGGCGACCCCGCCGATCAGCTGCTGGCGATCGCCCGCTGTGTCCGCGCCGACGTGATCGCCGTGGGCCGCTCCACACAGCTCCATCACCGGATCGCGGGGTCGCTCGGGCGCCGGCTGTCGAACGCGCGTGACGCCCCGATCACGGTGATCGTGCCCTGACCGCCCGCGCAGTTCTGCAAGATCCAGCGCAAAAAAGTTGCGTGCGACACGCCCTTTCTCGAAGTCTGCGACAATGTACTTTCACTTTGTAATCCGCCTTGGCCACCAGAAGGGGAAGCGGTGGAGCGGAAGGATCCGATCTTGGGCAACTTGACCACGGCGCCCGTCGCGCAAGTCACACCATCTCTGAACTCACCGATCGACCAGGTCGACCGGCAAATCCTCAGCCTGCTGACCGAGAACGCGCGGCGCAGCCTGTCCGACGTAGCGGCGCGGGTGAACCTGTCCGTCGCGCCCGTCAAACGCCGCATCCAGCGCCTGGAGCAGGCCGGCGTGATCTCCGGCTACACGACGGTGCTCGCGCCGGGGTCGAGCGCCGCGATTGAGGCCTTCATGCAGGTCCGGCTCGCCTCGGGCGCGGGCATGTCGGCGACCGTCGACCAGCTCAAGAAGCTGCCCGAGGTGCGCGAGGTGCTGATGACCGCGGGCGACCATGACGCACTGGTGCGCCTGTCCGTCGATGACATGGACCACCTGCGCACGGCCGTGCTCAGGGCCCGTGAGATGGACGGGATCCATGAGACCGTCACCCACGTGGTGCTGGACCGCTGGCAGCGTGCCGGAAGCAAGTCCTAGCCGCTGGGTCAGGCAGGCTGGCGCTCGGTGAGCTCTCCGAGGTCCGCCGGGTCCCGGTGGTCATAGGCCCAGCCCGGCCCCCGGAACAGGAAGTTGAAGCGGTCTGACCAGGTCCGCGCGTGGCGCACGTCGTTGTAGATCGCCACGTACTCATGCGTGGCGACCTTCAGGGGGTTGAACGTCCCGATGTTGCGGGTCAGGCCGTATTGGACCTGCTCACGCTCGGCGATGAAGCTGCCGAACAGGCGGTCCCAGATGATCAGGATCCCGCCGAAGTTCTTGTCCAGGTACTGGTCGTTGGAGCCGTGGTGGACGCGGTGGTGTGACGGCGTGTTGAAGATCAGCTCGATCGGGCGCCACAGCGTCCCGACCCGCTCGGTGTGGATCCAGAACTGGTACGTCAGGCTGACCGACTGCTCGAGCAGGATCATCCACGGCTTGAACCCGATCAGCGCCAGCGGAATCCAGAAGATGAAGGTGCCCATCGGCGTCCAGGTCTGGCGCAGCGCGGTGGACAGGTTGTAGTGCTGGGATGAGTGGTGGACCACATGGCTGGCCCAGAAGATCCGGCACACGTGGCTGATCCGATGGAACCAGTAGTAGGCCAGGTCATCAGCGAAGAACAGCAGCGGCCACGCCCACCAGTCCTGCGGCGAGATGCGCAGCGGCGTCAGCTCGTAGATGCCCGCGTACGCGGTCGCGACAACCAGCTTCCAGCCGGTGTTGATGACCGCGTAGCCGACCCCCATCGTCAGGCTGGTGGCGGTGTCATGACCCTCATAGCCGACCAGCTGCTCGCGCTCCTCAGCGCGGTCATGGCGGAACTGGAACCACTCCACCAGCACCAGCGCGATGAAGAACGGGACCGCGTACAAAACCAGATCGAACATCTGGTAAGCGACCTTACCACATTCGGTTAGCCCTGCAACTTTCCAAGGGTGCGCCGATCGTGAGAGGGTTGTGCGGTTTACCGTTGCTCAGCCGGGGTAGCGGCGCAAACCCCGCCACTCGCGGAGGGGTTGAGAAGTTCCAGGGCCGAAAGGATCTGTCAAGACTCCTTTCCAGATTTGCTAGCTTGCTCCCATGACGACCGTGGATCGCTCCCATGACCGCCGCTGACGCGGGCCGCCGTTACGGCGGCAAGACCAGTGGTGAGCGCCGCTCAGAGCGCCGGGAGAAGCTGCTGGACGCCGGCCTCGAGCTGTTCGGCACGCGCGGCTACGCCGCCACCACGATCGAGATGCTCTGCAGCGAGGCCCGGCTCAACCCCCGTTACTTCTATGAGGAGTTCCGGACCAAGACCGCACTGCTCCAGGCCGTCTATGACCGGCACGTGGAGGCCGTGTTCGCCGCGGTGCTGAACACCTTGGAGGCGACCGCACCGTCACCGCGAGCACGGCTCGCCGCCGGTATGGAGACGTTCGTCAACGCGACGCTCGCCGACGAGCGCGCCGCGCGCGTGAACTACTTCGAGATGGTCGGCGTCACACGCGAGCTGGAGGCGCGGCGCCGTCAGGTACTGCGGACCTACGCGGAGATGATCGCCGCCCAGATCAGCCTGCTGATGGACGCCACCCAGCAGGCACCCGGGGCCAGCCTGCACCTCACGGCGGTCGCGCTGGTGTCCGCGACGGACGGCCTGATCATCGACCGGCTGACCGACCCGAAGCGCAGCAACCCCACCCAAGCGGACCGCGACCAGATTGTCGCGACGCTGACAGACCTGTTTTCGGCTGCGGTCGACTGACCGAGATTCACGATATGGTCGCGAAGGCAGTCCATTCGAGCCTGGGAGGAGCTCGTCCGTGAGTGACATGACTGATAAGCCCGGCAGGGACCTATCACGCCGGGACTTCATCGCCTATCTGGTGGCCGCGCCGACACTGGTCGCCGCCGCCGAGTTGAGCAGCGGGGCGACGCCGGCACAGGCGGCCGGCCTGCCGACCGTACAGCCGGTTGACGCATACGACCTGTCCGATCTGCTGACCGACGCGGCGCTGCCGACCTCGAACCTGATCACGGTTACCGTCAACAGCGACGGCACCGCGTCCTTCGCCCTGCCCCGCGCCGAGGTCGGCCAGGGCATCACCACCGCCGTGGCCCAGATCATCGCCGACCAGCTGTCACTAACAGTCGACAAGGTCAACGTCACGCTGGCTGACGCGCGCCCCGAGCTGATCTGGAACCAGATCACCGGCGGGTCCAACACGCTGCATGCGATCTACAAGCCGGTCCAGGGCGCCGCCGCGGCAGCCCGGGCGCAGCTGACGAAAACGGCCGCGGACCAGCTCGGCGTCAGCCCGTCCCAGGTGACGTTGAGCAACGGCCAGGCGAACGCCGGCAACGGCAAGTCGATCGACCTTGGCGCGCTGGCAAAGCCGGCGGCGGTCAGCCAGACGACCAAGGTGCCGGTGACGGCCAACGCCGCCGCAAACGCGAACGTCGGCCAGCCGACCAAGCGGATCGACGCGCTGGACATAGTGACCGGCAAGAAGCAGTTCGCGATGGACCTGACCGACGTCCCGGACGCGCTGCCGACGATGGTCTGTCGCCCGCCGACGATCAACGCCACCGCGAAGGCGCTCAAGAACCAGGCCCAGGTACAGGCGATGCCGGGCGTCAGTGACATCGCGCTGATCCCCCACACCAAGTTCGTGGCCGGCGGCGTGGCGGTGCGCGCCCAGACCTTCGGTCAGTGCATAGACGCGATCCGCGCGATGGACGTCGACTGGGGTCCCGGTTCGGTCGACGGCAAGTCCGCGGACGACGTGAAGAAGGACCTGATCGCCGCCGAGCTGCCCGGGGTGCCGACGGTCAGCGGCATAACCCTGGACCAGCGCTTCACCTTTCACTTCCGTCCCGGCGATCCGCTGGAGACCAACGCGGCGGTCGCCAACGTGACCGCTGACAGCGCTGAGGTGTGGTCCTCGCTGAAGACGCCGGTCTGGGTGCAGGAGCAGCTCTGCACGATCCTCGGGATGTCCAAGGAGCAGGTCAAGGTGCACGTCGCCCAGGGTGGCGGCAGCTTCGGCCGACACCTGTTTGGCGACGCGGCCTTTGAGGCCGCGTCGATCTCAAAGGCCATGGGCAAGCCGGTGAAGCTGATGTGGCATCGGACCGACAACTTCCGCCAGGGACGCGTCCACCCGATGTGCACGTCACGCGTGCGGGTGAACCACCTGGGCAACAGCGTGCTGAGCTTCGAGCAGCGCCACACCAGCGTGGCGACCGATTTCAGCCACGGTTTCGGTGAGCTGCTGACGGCCAACCTGGCGACGCTGCCGGCCGCCAACTCACTCGGCTACAGCCAAGCGATCTTCAACCTGTCTGTCAACTCGCCCTACAACTTCGGCGTCACCACCCAGCTGTTGAACGAGATCTACGCCTACGACACGTTCAACACCTCCTCGGTGCGCAACATCTACGGCCCCGAGACCCGCACCGCCGGCGAGCTGATGGTCGATCAGACCGCCAAGGCCATGGGCCAGGACCCCTACCAGTTCCGCCGCACCTACGCTCGCGACAAGCGCATGGTCGCGGTGCTGGATGCCGTCGCCAAGGCGGGCAACTGGGGCCGGCAGATGGCACCCAACACCGCCCAGGGGATCGGTGTGCATCACGAGTACAAGAGCTTCGGTGCCTGCCTGGTGGAGATCGACTGCACCCCGGCCACGGTCAACCGCAAGATCCAGGACGGCTACAGCGGCCCGCGCGTGACCAAGGTCGTGTTCGCGGTTGACGTCGGCCTGCCGATCAACCCGCTCGGCCTCCAGGCCCAGATGATGGGCGGCTGCATGGACGGGATCGCCCAGGCGCTGTCCTACAGCCTCCACCTCCAGGACGGCTACTTCCTGGAGGGCAGCTGGGACAACGTCGGCTATACCCGCGAGTGGAACACGCCGCCGGACGTGCAGGTGATCGTGATGGACCCGACCTCGGACTCCCCCGGCGGCGCCGGCGAGCTGGGCGTGCCGGCATCTATGGCCGCCACCGCCTGCGCATACGCGCGCGCCACCGGCACGCTGCCCACCGAGTTCCCGATCAACCACAACGACCCGCTGTGGTTCGACCCTGTGCCGACCACCCCGCCGATCCCCGCCTCCCCCGTCACCGCCTCATAGATCATGCCCAGCTACTCATTCATCCTCAACGGCAAAAAAGTCAGCGTCGACTGTGACCCCAACGTCCACCTGCTGTGGGTGGTCCGAGACCTGCTGGGCGTGCACGGCCCCAAGTACGGCTGTGGCCTGGAGGTGTGCAAGGCCTGCACGTCACACATCAACGGTGAGGCCAAACAGCTCTGCGGGATCCTGGTCTCCGACCTGAAACCGACAGACCAGGTGGTCACGATCGAGGGCCTGGCGGATACCGTCAAGCAGCCGCTCCACCCGATGCAACAGGCGTGGCTTGACAACGACGTCGCCCAGTGCGGGTACTGCCAGCCGGGCCAGATCATGGCCGCGGTCGACCTGGTCAACAAGGCCCACGCCGCCGGTCGCGATGTCTCCGACGCGGACCTCGACAGCCTGCGCAACGTGTGCCGCTGTGGCACCTACCCGCGGATCCGCCAGGCGATCAAGGCCGGCGCCGCGGCGATGAAGTAAGCATGGGCGATCAGATCGCGGGACAGATCTGTGACTGGCTGGCAGCCGGCCAGGAGGTCGCGGTGGCAACGGTCGTCGCCACGCGGCACTCAAGCCCGCGCCCGGTCGGTGCGAAGCTCGGCCTGAGCGCCAGCGGCGAGCTGGTCGGCGCGGTGTCCGGCGGCTGTGTCGAGGGCGCCGTGGTGGAGGTGGCTGAACGCGTGCTCGTTGACGGCCGGCGCCAGTTGCTCCACTTCGGGGAGGAGCAGATCACCGGTACCGGGCTCCCTTGCGGCGGCGCCATCACCGTGATGGTGGAGCGCTGCGACGCGCAGCTCGCGCGGTTTCTAAAGCTCGCCGCCGCCGGCCGTGGAGCGATGCTGCTGACGCCGTTGAACGGCTCGGGCGAACGCCGTCTGCTGGAGACAGCGCTGTCAGAGCAGCCCTCAGAGCTGACCGCTGACGACGTGTTTGTGGACGTGGCGCTGCCGGCGCCGCGTCTGATGATCGTCGGCGCGGTGGACTTCACCGGCCCGCTGTGTGAGACCGCGGCGCGCTGTGGCTGGCGCGTATTTGTGATCGACCCCCGCACCCGGTTCGCGCCCGCCGAGCGCTTTCCCGACGCGGAGGCGGTGCTGGGCCTCTGGCCCGAGGCTGCGTTCGCGCAGCTCGGCGGCCTCAACCGCCGCACCGCCGTCGCCGTGCTGACGCATGACCCGAAGCTGGATGACGCCGCGCTGATCGCCGCGCTTGATTCCAACGCCTTCTACATCGGCGCGATGGGCAGCCGGCACGCGGACGCGGAGCGGCGCCGGCGCCTGGAAGCGGCCGGCGTCTCGGCGCCGCAGCTGGCGCGTGTGCGCGGACCGATCGGTCTCGACCTGGGTGCCGCAGGCGCGGCGGAGACCGCTTTGGCGATAATGGCTGAGATCGTGGCTGTGAGACATGGAAGAGACGGCGGCAGCCTCACCGGTAGCTCGGGCACGATCCACGCCGGCGGCGCAGTCGCTCCGCCGCTTTCAGCGATCGGCGAGCCGCGGCTCCGCGCGTGCCCGACGGTCTGATCCTCGCGGCCGGCGCCGGTTCACGCTTTGGGGCGGTGCCCAAGCAGCTCGCGTTCTTCCGCGGGCAGCCGCTGATCCAGTGGGCGGTTGACGCCCAGTGCGCGGTAGAGGAGCTGGACCGCGTGGTGCTGGTACTGGGCGCTTATGCGGACATGGTGTCCTCGGTGCTGGCCCCCAGCCGCGTTGAGATCGTGATGTGCGACGCGTGGGCCGAGGGTCAGGCCGCGTCACTCCGTACCGGCCTGGCTGCGCTGGCTGACTCGAAGCGGATAGTGATCACCCTGGCCGACCAACCGCTGGTCTCAGCCGCCGCGATCCAGCGAGTGATCGCGGCGCGCAGCACGCCGGCACGCGCCAGCTACGGAGACCAGCCCGGGCACCCGGTTCTGCTGGGGCCCCGGCAGATCGCCGCGGCGCGCGAGCTCAGCGGTGATCAGGGCGCGCGCGGGCTCCTGGCGGACGCCAAGCTGATCCCCTGTGACGAGCTCGGCTCGGGTGCGGACGTGGATACGCCTGAGGACCTGCTCCGGCTCACCGGCGATCAGCCGGCAAGCCCGGCCCCCGACACGCCCGGCGAGCAACCGTTTGTGATGACCGGCTTCCGCGAACTCTCCACCGAGGATGGCGTGCCGTTGCAGTCGGCCGCACAGGCGATCAACGAACCGCGTGAATACCCGCCGGTCGTCCCGCCGCCGGTACTGAAGCTGCGCCCCGAGCAAGGGGAGTAGCGTCACCCGTCGGCCTCGCCCTCTGGGTCTTCATCGCCATCATCGCCCTCATCGCTGCCATCGGCCCCGTCGAACCTCCCGGCGGCCTGTCGCATCCCCTCGCGCTCGGCCTTCTCCATCTGCTCACGCCCCTCCAGGGTGTCGTGAAGGCCGTGCCTGCCCTGCTCATAGACCTCCATGTAGTGGTCGTACCACTCCTCCTCCGCATTGCCGTCGGGGAAATACTGGAGCGGCCCCTTGGGGTCCTTCGGATCGGCGGCGCCGACCGACCCCTCACTCTCGCCGGACCCAGATACGCGCGCCGGACCAGTGGGTTGGCGGGGGTTCTGGCCCGCCAGGAGCTGGCCCAGCGAATATCCCGGCGGTGGGTGAATGGCGAAGCCCACCGCCTTCTGAGGATCAAGCTCTGCTTGGCTGGGCTCAGGATCGAACCCGGCGTCCAGGCAATAGGCCTCACCGTCGAAGATGTGGTAATCGGTGCCAGCTTCACAGGGCGCCGCCTCGCCTTCGGGATGGACGGCCGGTGGCAGCCACGTGGGCGATACCGACTGGTCACCGGCCGTCAAACAGCTCTGGCCGTCGGGACTCGGGCCTGTCCCCGGCGGACACGCGGACTTGCGTAACTGCCCGGAGCCGGTCACGCACGGGCGCTGGTCCGGCTGGTAGGCGCCGACCGCGGGGTGCGAGCCCGCCGGACAGACCAGCTGCTTGACGCCCGGGCGCAGCGGGCCGGCAAGCTCACGTCCGTCGGGCAGCAGGCATGCCTCGCCGGGAGCCAGCCTGCTCTGGGCATTCACCTTCGTCGAGCAGGGCTGATCCATAGGCGGCGCGGGCCGGCCGTAGGGATCGACGCAAGCGCCGTGCGCGTTCGGCCTGGTGCCATCCGGACAGACCGCTTGGGGCACCGGCTCAACGTACCCGCCGGAGCCGTTGACGCAGGTACCGGGCGCATAGGGAGGTAGCGATTGCCTCGAGCCTGGCGGACACTTCGTCCAGTGCGTCAGCTTCGGCGGTGATCCCGAGCCCGTGATGTCTGCTTGTGGTGGGGTGACTCGCGACGGCGGCTTACCGGACCCATGTGACTTCTCACATCGGCCGCCGTGCAGCACGCCCTTCACGGCACAGCTCAGTCCGTGGGAGACGGCACCCGCCAGCCCAGGAGCAATGAACAGAACGCCACCGACGAGAACGGCCACGACCGCGATCACGCCGATGTACTCGATCAGGCTTTGGCCACTGCTGCTGCGAACCACCAGCTTGTTTACAGACATTGCTCCATGTTCCCGTCTGAAGGTTGCCTGTACAAGAGCCTCCGGGCTCAATCGACGCTTGGGCCGGGCCCAAATTCGCTTGGGCCTTTCGGGCAAGGGGGCTTAGGACTTTTGGGCCGGGTCAGCCGCCCGTTTCCCGGCCACGACGATCGGGAAGCCAACACACATGAAGGAGTTCGAGGAATTCCCAGGAGAGCCTGACCGCCCGCTGGAGGAAGCCGGCGAGGGCGAGAGCGAGGGCTTCGAACAGGCAGAACGCGAGCTGATCGAGCACGCGACGCACGGCGATCAGCACGCCGCGAGGCGCGCGATGCGCGATCAATTCCAACCGGAGGAGCTACCTGATGACGCTGACTGAAGACACCCCCGGCACCAAGGCCCCAAGGAGCGATGATCCGGCGATCATCGAAATGCTGGCCAAGGCCTACTGGATGGAGATTGAGACGGTCATGAACTACCTGGCGAACTCGATCAACCCTGACGGCGTGCTTGCACAGCAGGTGGCCGCCTCCCTGCGTGACGAGGTCCAGGACGAGCTGGATCACGCCCGCCGTTTCGGGGAGCGGATCAAGGAGCTCTACGGCGTGGTCCCGACATCCGAAGACTTCCGTCCGGAGCAGGACTTCCTCGCGCCGCCCGCCGAGCAGACCGACGTGGTCCACGTGATCAAAGGCGTGATCCAGGCCGAGAGTGAGGCGGTCAAGTACTACCGCGAGATAGTCGACCGGACCGAACACGCCGATCCGGTCACCAATGACATGGTGATCGAGATCCTCCATGACGAGCAGCGACACCGCAGGCTGTTTGAAGGGTTCCTGCGGGAATATGAAGCCGAGAGGAGGAACTGAGATGGTGACCGAGCAGAAACTTGACGGTAAGCACGTTGCATTCCTGTTCACCGATGGTGTCGAGCAGACGGAGCTGATAGCGCCGCTTGCCGCCGCCCGCGCCGCGGGTGCCGACACCGCCCTGGTGTCACTCGAGCAGGGCCCGGTGCAGATGTTCAACCATCTGGACAAGGCCGAGACGATCGACGCGGCCCTGGCGGTCAAGGACACCGAGGCAGCCAGCTTTGATGCGCTGGTCCTGCCCGGTGGGGTCGCCAACCCGGATGCGCTGCGCCGCGATCCGGATGCGGTCCGCTTCATCGGCGGCTTCTTTGAAGACAACAAGCCGGTCGGCGCCATCTGCCACGCCCCCTGGACGCTGGTCGAGGCTGACGTCCTGCATGGCCGCACGCTGACCTCCTGGCCGTCATTGAAGACCGACATAGAGAACGCCGGCGGCCACTGGGTCGATGAAAACGTGCACGTGGACGGCGGACTGATCTCCAGCCGGAAGCCGGACGACCTCCCGGCGTTCTGCTCAACGATCCTGGAGAGCTTCGCCCAGGAGCCGGCCCACGTCGGTCACGCCTAGATGAGTAGCTCCGCGGCCGCGTTCTAGCCCAGCACATGGACGCCGCGCGCGGGCGCGGCGTCCACACCCTCGCCGACGATGTCCAGCTCCTCAACGAGGGTGAAGAACGGCTTCGCGTACG
The DNA here is from genome assembly GCA_017354065.1 of Solirubrobacterales bacterium. Classification (GTDB taxonomy): domain Bacteria; phylum Actinomycetota; class Thermoleophilia; order Solirubrobacterales; family Solirubrobacteraceae; genus Palsa-465. The sequence goes on along the minus strand of JAFMRN010000001.1, from coordinate 7,415 downwards.
GCGAGTCCGCAGCATCTGCGCGCAGCCGGTTCCAGTCGATCTGCTCGCGCACCGCCCGCGCCATCGCCAGAACCGGCGCGTAGTCAAGCGTGCGCTCCCCCATCACGGCTAGCTTGGTGGCCAGGACGTCATTGATCGACATCACCGGCATCTCGACCGCGACCACCGCCATGCGCTCGGCACGGTCGATCATCTCGGCGCTGACCGGAATCCCGGCGGGCCTGAAGATCACGTCGACCATCACGTCGTCGAGCCAGGCCTTGTACAGCCACTCCTCGGGCGGGTCCCCGGCCGCCAGCCCGCCGTCGACAAGCGCTTGCAAAGCGGCGCCGGCGTCATCGGGAGTGACCATCAGGTCGAGATCCTTCTCAGGCATCGGTCCACCGCGCGCCCAGACGGCCAGGCTGCCGCCGAGCATGAACGGTATGTGGGCGTCGCGCAGAGTCGCGGCGCACAGACGCAGCGTATCCAGCAACGGGCGGTTCTCAGCCTTCATGGATTAGGCCTACCCGGCGCACGGGTAGTGCAATCTGAGTGGAACCCAACGCAGACCCCAACCGGCTCCGGCTCGCGACAGCCGGCGACATCCACTGCAATGAGGAACGCGCCGAGCAAGTGGCCGCGGCCGTAAACGCACTGCCTGGCGACGCAGACATCGTGCTGCTGGCCGGCGACCTGACCACCCACGGCAAGCCCGAGCAGGCCAAGCCCCTGGCCGAGGCATGCGCCGCCCTTGATGTCCCGGTGCTCGCGGTCCTGGGCAACCACGACTGGCACGCGGATCGCGTCGACGATCTCGCCGCGGTGCTGGCTGACGGGGGCATCACGCTGCTCGACGGCGACGTGGCCCGCTGCCAGGTCAAGGATCATGACGTCGGCGTCGTCGGCGTCAAGGGCTTCATCGGAGGCTTCAGCGGCTCGCACCTCCCTGACTTCGGGGAGCCGATCCTGCGTGAGCTGTACAGCGCCACCAGCAACCAGGTCGAGGCTCTGGAGCGCGGGCTCGCCCAGATCGAACTGTGCACCACAAAAATCGTGCTGCTGCACTACGCCCCGACCGTCACCACGATCCAGGGTGAGAACCCGGGGATCTGGGCGTTCCTCGGCTCAGACCGTCTGGCCGCGCCGATCGCGGAGCACGAGCCGGACATAGTGCTCCACGGCCACGCCCACAGCGGTACGTTCGCCGGCCAGATCGGCCCGACCCCGGTCTACAACGTCGCGATCCCCGTGACCCGGCAGGACTTCTGGTTGATGGACCTGGAGCTGAACGCACCCGCCGGGAGCCGCGTCCACTGACCACCTGGGGTGGGGTCTCAAAGACCTCACCCCAGACCAGATACTTCCGCCGGGATGTCCTTGGCTCCAAGGTGCACGTTGGTGACTCCGTCAGCGGCGTCCAGCGCGCCGGCCAGCTCAGACACCGAGCCACGGCCGCGCAACTCGAGCCGCACGGTGACCTGATCACCGTCGTCATGGCGCACACTGATGTCCGATACCGCGAAGCCCTGCGCTGAGCAGACTCCGACGAGGTCGCGCAGTACCCCCTTCCCGTTCAGGTAGGTCAAATCCATCACGTAGGGCCCGCCGCGGGAGCGCGGCAAGTGCTCGGTCAGCAGCGGATAGCCGAAGGAGACGATCAGGTACAGGCCGGTCGCGGCCAGCGCGAGCAGCACCTCGTCGCCGGCGACCGCCATGCCGATGGCGGCGACCACCCAGACCCCGGCAGCCGTGGTCAGGCCGCGCACGTCGGAGCGGTGGACGAAGATCAGGCCGCCGCCGATGAAGCCGATGCCGGACACGATCTGGGCCGCGACACGGGACGGGTCGAGGATAACGCTCTTGCCGTTCGCGGTCGCGAAGCCGTACTGACTGACGAGCATGAACAGCGCGGCGCCGGTGCCGACCAGCGCGTAGGTGCGCAGGCCCGCGCTCTTCTGGCGGACTTCGCGCTCGAGCCCGATCAGCGAGGAAAGCCCGAGTGCCACCGCCAGACGCCAGACCAGGTCCAACTCGTGCACTAGCTCCGCCCCAACCGCTCCGCCAGCCGTGAGGCCAGCGCCATGATCGTCAGCGCGGGGTTGGCGCTGCCCTGTGTCGGCATCACGCTGCCGTCGGCGATGAACAGGTTCGGAACGCCCCAGACGCGATGGTCTGAGTCCACCACGCTGTCCTCGGGACTGGTGCCCATCCGGCACCCGCCGACCAGGTGCGCGTAACGGTCGATCTCCAGGGTCTCAGAGGCGCCACTCGCATCCAAAATCTCGCGCAGCGTGTGCTTGGCACAAGCGATATTCAAGCGGTCGTTGTCACACTGTGAGTAATCCAGGCGCGCGACCGGTATGCCGTTACGGTCGACGGTGTCACTTGCGATTGTCACTCGGTTGTCAGCTTGGGGCAGCAGCTCGGCCAACACACCCAACGGGTACCAGTGGTTGTAATCGCGCATCCGCTCGCGCAGCTCTTCGCCCCAGATCCCGTTGGCAAGCAGGTGCTCGGCCCAGCCGATCGGCAGCGGCCCGACGGTCTGGATCGCGAAGCCACGCGCGAACCCGCGGCTCGGATCGGTCTCATAGAACTGCTCGGAGGTGACCTCCGGCGGTGGCGCCTTGTACATCCCCATCTCCCGCTCAAAGCGACCCCCGATCTGTGGCGCCCCCTGAACCATGATGTAGCGGCCCACCTGGTCCGACCCGTTGCCCAGTCCGTTCGGAAAGCGCCGGCTCGTGGAGTTCAACAACAGCCGCGGGGTCTCGACCGAGTACCCGGCCACCGCCACTGCGGCACCGGCCTGCACGTACTCGCTGCCGTCACGGAAATAGCGCACGCGCGTTACGCGCTGGCCATCGACATCGATCGCAGAGACCATGCAATCGGTACGGAACTCGACACCGTGCGCGATCGCGTCGGGAACGTGTGTGATGAGCGGTGAGGCCTTGGCTCCGACCTTGCAGCCCTGCAGGCAGAAGCCGCGGTAGATGCAGTGGGGACGGTTGCCGAAGCTGCCGTTGGTGATCCCGACCGGACCGACCCGCATCTCGATACCGAGCTTGTTGGCGCCGTCCCAGACCGCGTCGGCGCCGCCGCTGACCGGGTGGGCGCTGTGGGGGTAGGAGTGCGGGTCCCCCCAGGGCCAGTGCTGGCCCGCTACCGGCAGCTCGCGCTCCAACAGCTCGTAGTGGGCCCGTAAATCCGAGTAGTCGATCGGCCAGTCCGCGCCGACACCGTCAGCGCTCCGCACCGCGAAGTCGGAGGGGTGAAAGCGCGGGCAGTAGCCGGCGTAGTGGTTCATTGAGCCGCCGACCCCGCGGCCCGAGTTGTTCTTGCCCAGCTCGACCGGGTCGCTGCCGCCGATCACGCGCTCCTCAGTCCAGTACAGCGGGTGCGACCCGGCCTCATCCGAGACCCAGTCACGGTCCGGGTCCCAGAACGGTCCCGCCTCCAGCACGACAACCCGCCAGCCCCGGCGTCCCAGGCGCTGGGCCAGGGTCGCGCCGCCCGCCCCCGCGCCGATGATCACCAGGTCCACCTGATCGGTTCCGCGATAGCGGGCCATGTGCTCGTGGGGCACCGCCCGCCGGTGGGGATCGAGCAGGTACGCCGAGTCGTTGCCGGAGGGCGGGCGCAACCTCACGGCTGCCAGCTCTCCCGCTGTCCCGCGCCGAGCCGTGAGTAGCCGCGCGGGTACGCCGGCCCGCCGAAGCCGATCTCCTCCCAGGCCAGCGGGTGCGCGTAGAAGGCCTGGATCACAGCCGCCATCACGACCTTCCAGGCGAGCCCGACATCCAGCTGCGCGAAGGCGCCGCCGCGCAGCTCCCCGTCGACAAAGGCCTGGATCAGCTTGAGCTGAGCCTCATGGGACAGGTCGGCGAACCCGTGTTCATCCAGCCCCTGGGCCACCAGGCGCCAGACATCCCGGTCATCAGGCATGCCGGCGTGGCGGAACCCGGGCAGCCGCGCGCGAAACAGCTCATCGTCGATGAACCGCAGCACCGGGATCTCGCGCCGGTCGCCCTGACCGGTCACCAGGTCACAGAAGGGCTCCAGCGTGCGTACCTCGAGCGCCGAGAAGAACCGGAACGGTGGCGGACTGGCGACACGCGACTCAACCAGCTCACGGGTGGCTGGGTCCCAGTGCCCGGCCTGATCGAGCAGCGAGCTCATCAGCCCGCCTGTGTCAGCGCGCCGGCGACGACCCCCATGCCTCCGACCAGTGACAGCGCGCCCGGCGCCAGCAGCGGCGGCCCCATCACGATGTTGTAGACCGGCTCGGAGAAGCCGCCGGGACGGCGCATCACGCCACGGATGTGGGTGACGACGCCGATCACGCCGTCGGCCAGGTACGCGGCGGCCAGCGGCGCCAGCCACCGGCGCCTGACGACCGCTGAGCGCGCCCCGGCGAACCCGGCGCCGCTCAACAGCGGTGAGAGCAGGACCGGCGTCCACATCCAGGTGTCGCCGAAGGAGCCGCGGTAGTGCTCTACGGCGATCTCAAAGCCGAGTCCGGCGGCACTCAGCCCGGTCAGCGCTGAGAGCCCGCGGGCAACGTCGGTTTCGCTAGGCAGCGCGGCCGAGAACAGCGAGGACCGCGGCTCGATGGCGGCACGCCTAAACCGCATAGGGATCAGCCTCCTCACGGCGCAGCGCCAGGCCGTTGCCCGGCCGCGCCGGGTCCGGGGCCAGAAAGCCGCCGGTCGGCTCGACCACGCCGTCAAACAGCATCCGCTCCAGACGTACGTGATCGTGGAAGTACTCGAGGTGCTTGAACCGCTCCAGGCCCAGTCCGGGGTGCAGGTGCGCGCCGGGCGCACAGTGCAGCGAGAGATCTATCTGGTGGGCGGCACACACGCCGGCCAGGCGCAGCAGGCCGGTGATCCCGCCACAGCGCGTCACGTCGGCTTGGAGCACGTCAACCGCTCCGGCGTCCAGCAGCCCGTGGAAGTGCCCCAGGTCAAAGCCGTACTCACCGGCGGCGACGTCTACTCCGGCCGGCACGTGGTTGCGCACAAACGCCATCCCGCCGGTGTCCTCTGAGGACACCGGCTCCTCCAGCCAGCAGATCTGCGCGTCCTCCACGAACCGCTCGGTCAGCGCCAGCGCCTGTTTGACGTTGTAGGCCCCGTTGGCGTCGACCATCAGCTCGACGTTGGGCCCGATCGCCTCACGCGCGATCGCCACCCGGTCTCGGTCGGCCGCGGGGTCCGAGCCGACCTTCATCTTCACCGCGCCGATCCCCTGAGCGGCCCAGCCGGCCAGCTGCGCGGCCAGCTCGGTGTTGGTGTAGGAGGTGAACCCGCCGGAGCCGTAGATCGCCAACTGGTCACGCACCGCGCCCAGCACCGCGTACAGGGGCATATCCAGCAGCCGCGCCTTCAGGTCCCACAGCGCCAGGTCCACGGCGGAGATCGCCATGGACGCGACCCCGGGCCGCCCGAGGTTGCGTACCACGCGGTCCATCGCGACCGCGGCACGCTGCGGTGCCAGCGCGTCCATGCCGATGACCACCGGCATCAACGTGCTCTCGATCAGGTCCGCGGCGACAGCGTCCGTGTAGGTGTAGCCGATCCCGGCCAGCTCTTCGGTGTGGCCGGTCTGGGCGTAGGCGTGTACGACGACGATCGTCGTCGAGTCCCAGGCCAGGGTGCCGTCGGCCTCGGGTCCGTCCGTCGGGATCGTGTAGGCCTGGACGTCGAGCCCGCTGATCGGCACCTGCAAACGGTTTGCGGCAACAACGTTCATCGGCCGGGAGCAAACTCGGGGAGCTTGTGCTGGAGCGCCTGCTTCACGATCCTGGAGGAGTTCGGGTCCTTCGACAACAGCGCCGAGGACATCGACCGAGCCTGGTCGATCGTGATGTGCGGTGGCAGCGGCGGCACCTCCGGGTCGGTCACCGCTTCAACCACCACCGGCCCGTCCGCGGCCAGCGCTGTCTCCCAGGCCGGCCCGACCTGCCCGGGCTCCGATACCCGGATCCCCGTCAGCCCGATCAGCTCGGCAAAGGCGGCGTAGGGGAAGTCGGGCAGCTCCTGGGAGCCCCTGAACTTCGGATCGCCGGCCAGCACGCGCTGCTCCCAGGTCACCTGGTTCAAGTCCTGGTTGTTGAGCACCAGGATCACCAGGCGCTGGTCCTGCCACTGCTCGCGGTACTTCGCGATCGTGATCAGCTCGTTGAGGCCGTTCATCTGCATCGCCCCGTCCCCGACGAGCGCGAACACGGGACGCTCGGGGTAGGCGAACTTCGCGGCGATCGCGTAGGGCACACCGGGCCCCATGGTCGCGAGTGTCCCTGACAGTGAGGCCATCATCCCGCTGCGCAGCTTGATGTCACGCGCGAACCAGTTGGCGGCCGAGCCGGAGTCCGCGGTGACGATCGCGCGGTCAGGCAGGCGCTGGGACAGTTCGCGGAAGACCAGCTGCGGGTTGATCGGCTCGGCCGGAATGTCGGCGCGCTCGTCAATCAGCTTCCACCAGTCCACTATCTCGTCCTGGATCCAGTCCAGCCAGGCGCGGTTCTGCTCACGCTCCAGACGCGGCAGCAGCGCGCGCAGCGTTTCGGCACTGTCACCCACCAGCCCGACCTCCATCGGGTACCGCAGTGACAGCATCCGCGCGTTGTTGTCGATCTGCACGCCGCGGGCCTGGCCTTCGGCCGGCAGAAACTCCGAGTACGGGAAGGAGGAGCCGACCATCAGCAGCGTGTCGCAGTGCTCCATCATCTCGTAGGAGGGGCGTGTCCCGAGCAGCCCGATCGCACCGGTCACATACGGCAGGTCGTCGGGCAGCGCCGCCTTGCCCAGCAGCGCCTTGGCCACTCCGGCCCCGAGCATCTCCGCGACGGCGGTTACCTCCTTCTCGGCACCCAGCGCGCCCTGCCCGATCAGGATCGCGACGCGCTGCCCTGAGTTCAGCAGTGCGGCGGCGCGGTCCAGCTCGTCCTCCGGTGGCAGCACCAGCGGCCTGGCATACCCCGGACCCGAGTGGACGGTGCCGTGCTCACGCGGCGGCTCGCTGACGGCCTCCATCTCCTGCACGTCGTTCGGCACGATCACCGCTGTCACCGTGCGCTCTGACAACGCGGTGCGACAGGCGCGGTCAATCAGGTGGCGGACCTGGGCGGGGTCGGTCGCCATCTGCACGTACTCATGGGCGACGTCCTTGTACAGGCTGACCAGGTCAATCTCCTGCTGGTAACTGCCGCCAAGCCCGGCTTGTGACTGTTGACCGACGATCGCCAGCACGGGCTGATGGTCGAGCTTGGCGTCATACAGACCGTTCAGTAAGTGCACCGCACCGGGCCCGGAGGTGGCGACACAGACACCCAGTTCACCCGTGAACTTGGCGTGCGCGCAGGCCATGAAGGCAGCCATCTCCTCGTGTCGCACCTGAGTGAAGTCAGGCCCCGAGTTGCCGTCCGC
>JAFMRN010000249.1 GCA_017354065.1 Solirubrobacterales bacterium | reverse complement strand
ACTCACACCGCATCAGTCAGGCCCGAGAGCTGTACCGAGCGTTTGCGGCCGGGGACCGCTCCACGGTTGAAAACCTGCTGGCGCCATCCTTCAGCTTTTCCAGCCCGCTGGACGTGGGCCTGGACCGGAGCGGGTTCTTCGAGCGCTGCTGGCCCGGGTCCGGTCAAGGACAGAGCGTTGAGTTCGTGCGTCTGCTTGAGGTTGGCGACACCGTGGTGGTGACCTACGAGCGGACCGGCCAGGACGGGCGACGCGGACGCAACACTGAGGTTCTCACCTTCGAGGGTGACCAGATCGGCGCCGCCGAGGTGTATTTCGGCTGGAGTCTGTAGCCGCTGGGGCGGAGGGGCATCCGCGTGCAGCGGCCGGCCCTGAAACTTCCCAACCCGTGATTACTCGGATGGGGGTTGGCGGGTTAGCGTTGCTCAGCACGGGTAACCGCGCAACCCCCTACGTACGGGACAGGGGTTGGGACGTTCCAGGGCAGTCAAGAGCAAGCGTGACCACCCCGGTCCCGACGGCCCAGATCCGGTCGGCATCTCGCAGCAGCGACCGGCCGGCAAGACCGGCTGCGGGGATCACCCGCAGCCGCAAGTCAGACGGCGAGGCAGGCTGCGGGGATCACCCGCAGCCGGTGTTGTTGCCACACGTGGAGCAGGTCATGCAGGAACCGGTCCGCTGCATCGTGCCCCCGCACTGGTCACAGGTGGTGCCGACGTCATAGCTCTTGGTCAGCTTGGCGGGGCGCACCGGGGGTGTGTCGGTCAGCGCAGCCGCCGCAGGCTTGGCCGGGGCGGAGGGGACCGCGCTGGCCGCGGAGCTGCTCGCGCTCGGCGCCGGTGCGTCAGGCGCCGAGTTCCCAGCGGCCGGTCCGGCGGTGTCGGAGCCATAGGAGCTGGCCGTATCAGAGGCGGACTGCTTGGCCCGGACCGCGGCGGTCAGAATGCCAAGCGCCTCCTGGGTGTCGGTGTCCAGGAACCGCGAGGCGAGCCAGCGCATGATGTAGTCGGGCATCGACTTGGCGAACGGGATCTCCGGGTTGGTGGTGATCCCCTCGGGCTCGAAGCGCATGTAGGCGAACTTCTCCACCAGCGTCTCCAGCGGCACCCCGTACTGCAGCGCGATCGAGATCGCGGTGGCGAAGGAGTTCATCATCCCGCGCAGCGTCGAGCCTTCCTTGCCGATGTCAGTCAGGAAGATCTCACCGACGGTGCCGTCCTCATACATGCCGGCGGTGATGTAGCCCTCATGCCCGCCGAGCGAGAACTTGTGCGTGATCGACTGGCGCTCACGCGGCATCCGCTTGCGCAGCTTGGCCTCGGCCTGGCCCTCCGAGCGCCCGGCTGCCAGGCCCTCCGCGTACGCCTCGGTGCGGGCGGCGCTGACCGCGGCTTCCAGCGCGGCTGCGTGCTCCTGATCGGTGATGCCGCCGACGATCGCCGCGTTCGCCTTCTCCTCAGCCTTCTTGTTGCCCTGGGGCTGAGCGGTCTTAGAGCCGTCGCGGTAGATCGCCAGCGCCTTGATCCCCAGACGCCACGCCTCGGTGTAGGCGTTGGCGATGTCCTCGACCGTCGCCGAGTTCGGCAGGTTGACCGTCTTGGAGATCGCGCCGGAGATGAACGGCTGGATCGCGCCCATCATCCTGATGTGGCCCATGTGCGAGATCGCGCGCTCACCGACCGCCACGTCGAACACCGGCAGGTGCTCAGCGGCCAGCCCCGGCGCGCCGATGATCGTGCCGTGCTCATTGATGTAGGCGACGATCTGATCGATCTGCGCCTCGCCGTAGCCGAGCGTGCGCAGCGCCAGCCCAACGGTGCGGTTGACGATCGTCATCGAGCCGCCGCCGACCAGCGACTTGTACTTGACCAGCGAGAAGTCCGGCTCGACGCCGGTCGTGTCGCAGTCCATCAGGAAGGAGATGGTCCCGGTCGGCGCCAGCACGGTGGCCTGGGCGTTGCGATAGCCGTGTCGCTCGCCCGCCTCCACGGCCTGCTCCCACGCGGTCCGCGCCGCGTTGCGCAGCGCCTCGTCTGAGACGGCGTTGTCAGGGATCGCGTAGCTGGCGTCGCGGTGCATCCGCATCACGGCGTTGTGCTCGGCGGCGTTCTCCGCGTAACGGTCGTAGGGGCCGATCGCGCTCGCGATCTCGGCCGAACGGGCGTAGGCCCGGCCGGTCATCAGCGCGCTGATGGCGGCAGCGGTACCGCGCGCGGCGTCCGAGTCATAGGGCATGCCGTTTGACATCAGGTACGCGCCGAGGTTCGCGTAGCCCAGCCCGAGCTGGCGGAAGGCACGCGCGTTGGCGGTGATCTCGGGGGTCGGGTAGCTGGAGGGCGAGACGACGATCTCCTGGGCCAGGAACACGATGTCCACTGCCCGCTGGAAGCGCTCCACGTCGAAGCTGCCGTCGGCCTGGCGGAACTTCATCAGGTTCAGTGAGGCCAGGTTGCAGGCCGAGTTGTCGACGTGCATGTACTCCGAGCACGGGTTGGAACCGTTGATCCGGCCCGAGTTCGGGCACGTGTGCCACTGGTTGATGACCGTGTCGTACTGGACGCCGGGATCGGCGCAGCGCCAGGCCGCCTCAGAGATCTCGGACAGCAACTGACGGGCCTTGATCGGCTCGCCGACCGGCTCGCCGTTGACGCGGCCCAGCAGGTGCCAGTCATCGTCGTTCTCCACGGCGTGCATGAACTCGTCGGTCACGCGCACCGAGTTGTTCGCGTTCTGGTACTGGATCGAGTGGAACCCGTCACCGTCAAGCGCCATGTCAAAGCCGGCATCGCGCAGCGCCTGGGCCTTGTCCTCCTCCTTGGCCTTGCACCAGATGAACTCGCGGATGTCCGGGTGGTCGACGTCGAGCACGACCATCTTGGCCGCACGGCGCGTGCCGCCGCCGGACTTGATCGAGCCGGCCCACGCGTCGGCGCCGCGCATGAAGGAGACCGGGCCCGAGGCGGTGCCGCCGCGGCTGAGCGGCTCGTTAGAGCCGCGGATCTTTGACAGGTTGATGCCCGAGCCGGAACCGCCGCGGAAGATGATGCCCTCCTTGGTGTTCCACTCCAGGATCGACTCCATGCTGTCCTCGACCGACAGGATGAAGCAGGCCGAGGCCTGCATCTTCGGCGAGCCGACGGGGTGCCAGCCGACGTTGAACCAGACCGGCGAGTTGAAAGCGGCCATCTGGTGCAGAAGGATGTAGGTGAGCTCGGCCTCGAAGACGGCGGCGTCTTCATCTGTCGCGAAGTACCCACGCTCCGCGCCCCAGCCGGCGATCGTGCCGGCGACGCGCTTGATCATCTGCTTCACCGACCACTCGCGCTCCGGCGAGCCGAGCTGGCCGCGGAAGTATTTCTGCGCGACGATGTTCGTCGCGTTCTGGGACCAGGACTTGGGAAACTCAACCCCGCGCTGTTCGAATGAGACCTTGTCACCGGATCCGATTCGTGCGTCGCGCAGCTCCCAGTCCACCTGAGCGAACGGATGCTCCCCGGACGCGGTGAAATACCGTTCGATCGTCAGGCCCTCACGAGCGCTGAGTTGGGTCTGCGGGGTGTTGTCCGTCACCGATTATCTCCTCTAGTTATCCGCTTCTGCCGCCGTCGCTCCTCAGCTCCAAATTGGCTGAGGCGGTAACAGCGCATCCTCCCCCAGAGGTCGGACAGAAGCAGCCCCTGAGGGACCAGCACAACCTACCCGGAATTTTAGTGCCCGCTATTTGGGCAAAGCTGTGGCTCAGGACTGTTGTGGGCCCTGGGCGCGGGCGCGCAGACGCGAGATCTCTTCCTCGCGCTGGGACAGGGTAGACTCGGCCTCAGCGGCCCGCGAGCGGGCCTGTTCGAGCGCCGCGGCCGCCGCGTTCAGCTTGGCGGCCAC
>JAFMRN010000065.1 GCA_017354065.1 Solirubrobacterales bacterium | reverse complement strand
CCCGGGGCCAGAACGCTAGACGGCGGCCAGCTCGGCGTCCTCGAAGCGACCACCGCGCTCGGCCAGCTCGACCAAAGAGGCCGGCGGCTCGAAGCGCTTGCCGTAGGTGGCGGCCAGCTCACGGGCGCGGGCGACGAACGCCTTCGGGCCGACACCGTCGTAACCGTTGATGTACTGGAGCACACCGCCGGTCCAGGCCGGGAAGCCGATCCCGAAGATCGAGCCGATGTTGGCGTCGGCGACGGAGGGGATCACGCCCTCATCACGGCACTTGACGGACTCCAGCGCCTCGATGAAGAGCATCCGCTCCTCCAGGTCCTTGAGGCTGATCGCCGAGGGATCTGAGACGGGCGGGAAGGCCTCTGCCAGCCCCGACCAGAGGTGCAGGGTCTTGGCCTTCTCGTCGTACTCGTAGAAGCCCTTGTGCTCGAGCTTGCCGGGACGCTCGTACTTGTCGAGCATCTCATCGATCACCTTGATCGCACCCGGGTTGTCGTCAAAGCCAGAGCCGGTCTCCCCGGCCTGCTCGGCGGCAACGCGGATCTTGCGCATCAGCTTCAGGTTCAGCTCGTCAGACAGCTTCAGCACCGCGGCCGGGTAGCCGGCCTGTAGGGAAGCCTGCTCGACCGTCGCGGCCGGCACGCCCTCTGACAGGAACGAGATGCCCTCATTGATGAACGTGCCGATCACCCGTGAGGTGAAGAACCCGCGGCTGTCGTTCACGACGATCGGGGTCTTCTTGATCTGCTTGACAAAGTCGAGCGCCTTATACGTCGCCTCCTCGGAGGTCTTGTCGCCCTTGATCAGCTCGACCAGCGGCATCTTGTCGACCGGCGAGAAGAAGTGCACGCCGATGAAGTCCGCCGGCCGGGTCACGTTCTCGGCCAGCTCCGTGATCGGCAGCGTGGAGGTGTTGGAGCCCAGCAGCGCGTCGGGGGCGACGTGCGGCTCGATCTCCTTCCAGACCGTCTCCTTGATCTTCGGGTCCTCAAACACGGCCTCAATCACCAGATCGGCGCCGGCGGCGTCGGCCGGGTCCGCGGAGGGCTTGATCCGATCCAACAGCGCCTGGCCCTTGGCCTCGGTGGTCTTGCCCCGCTCGATCCCCTTCTTCACGAGGTTCTCCGAGTAGCCCTTGCCGCGCTCGGCGTTCTCCAGCGAGATGTCCTTCAGCACGACCTCGATGCCCGACAGCGCACAGACGTAGGCAATCGCGGCACCCATCATGCCGGCGCCGAGCACGACGGCCTTGCGCGCCTGGTAGGGCTCGGCGTCCTTGGGCCGGCCGCGCTCGCCGTTGACCTCGTTGAGGTCGAAGAAGAACGCCTGGATCATGTTCTTCGCGACCTGGCCGGTGGCCAGCTCCACGAAGTAACGCGACTCGATCTCCAGCGCGTCGTCAAAGGAGACCTGCGCGCCCTCCACCGCCGCGGCCATGATCCGCTGCGGCGCCGGCATGTTGGCGCCCTTCAGCTGCTTGCGCAGGTTCGCGGGGAACGCCGGCAGGTTCGCGGCAAAGCTCGGTGTCGAGGGGGTGCCGCCCGGGATCTTGTACTTCTTGTCCGCGTCCCAAGGCTGTTGTGCCTCGGGATTCTGCTCGATCCACTTCTTCGCGGCCGGAATCAGGTCGGCTTGGGTCGGGACGACCTCATCGATCAGGCCGGTCTCGACGGCCTTGTCCGGCTTCAGGCGCTTGCCCTCAAGCAGCACGCCCATCAGCGCCTGGGTGATGCCGATCATCCGCACGCTGCGGGTCACGCCACCGGCGCCCGGCAGCAGGCCGAGCTGGACCTCCGGGAAGCCGATCACGGCCTTGGCATCATCGACGATCACGCGATGGTGGGTCGCCAGCGCGATCTCCAGGCCGCCGCCCAGCGCCGCGCCGTTGATCGCCGCGACCACCGGCTTGCCGAGCGTCTCGAGCTTGCGCAGGTAGCCCTTGCCCTCATCCAGCCAGGCGCGGAACTTCTCAGAGTCCTCCTTCTTCACGGCCTTCAGGTCGTTGAGGTCGCCGCCGGCGAAGAAGGTCTTCTTCGCGGAGGTGATGATCACGCCCTTGATCTGCTCCTGCTCGGCCTCCAGGCGCTCGACCGTCTGCTTGATCGACTCCAGGTACAGGGCGTTCATGGTGTTCGCGCCCTGGTTCGGGTCGTCCATCGTGAGGACGATGATCCCGTCCTGGTTGTCCCAATTGATCATGCTCATTACCGAATTGCCTCCACTACGGTCGCGATTCCCATGCCGCCCGCGACGCACAGGGTCGCCAGGCCGTAGCGCTGGTTGGTGCGGTGCAGCTCGTCGATCAGCGTGCCGAGGATCATCGCCCCGGTGGCACCCAGCGGGTGGCCGAGCGCGATCGCGCCGCCGTTCACGTTGACCTTCTCCATCAGCGCGTTCTCATTCTCCTTGCCGGCCATGTCCCGGACAAAGCGCATCACGACGGCGGCAAAGGCCTCGTTCATCTCGATCAGGTCGATGTCATCGATGCTCAGGCCGGCCTTGGCCAGCGCCTTCTGGGAGGCCGGTGCCGGACCGGTCAGCATGATCGTCGGGTCGTCACCTGACAGCGCGGTCGCGAGGATCCGGGCGCGCGGCTTCAGCCCCAGCTCCTCACCGATCTTCTCGTTGCCGATGGTCACCAGGGCGGCGCCATCAACGATGCCGGACGAGTTCCCGCCGGTGTGAACGTGGTTGATCTGCTCGACCCAGTGGTACTTCTGCAGCGCCACGGCGTCGAACCCGCCCATGTCACCGATGGTCGAGAACGCCGGTTTCAGCTCGCCGAGCTTGGCCGCGGTGGTGCCGGGACGGACATGCTCGTCCTTGGCCAGCAGCACGTGGTCGTTGACGTCCTTGACCGGCACGATCGAGTTGTCAAAGCGGCCGTCCTCAATCGCCTTGGCGGCGCGCTCCTGGGAGCGGGCGGCGTACTGGTCGACCTCTTCACGGCTCCAGCCCTCGACCGTCGCGATCAGGTCCGCGGAGATGCCCTGGGGCACGAAGTAGGTGTCATAGGCGGTCTCAGGATCCATCGCCATCGGGCCGCCGTCGGTACCCATCGGCACGCGGGACATCGACTCGACGCCGCCGGTCAGGACCAGGTCCTCCATGCCGGAGGCGACCTTTTGCACGCCCAGGTTCACGGCCTCGAGCCCGGAGGCACAGAAGCGGTTGATCTGCAGGCCCGTCACGTGGTTGGGCAGCCCGGCCTTCAGCGCCGCGGTCTTGGCGATGTCGGCACCCTGGTCACCGACCGGGGTCACACAGCCCAGCACCACGTCATCAACGCGGGCCGGATCGAAGTCCGCGTTACGGCTTAGCTCTTCATGAATCAGGCCGGTGACGAGATCGACCGGCTTGGTGGTGTGGAGCGCACCGCCTTTGTTCTTGCCCCGCGGGGTGCGGAGCGCATCAAAGACGAGCGCATCGGTTGCAGGCATTGCAGTGGCTCCTTAGAGAGGTATGAGACTTACCGACACCTATGTCGGTAATAATACTGAGTGCATGTCCAACCGCGCCGTCCGCTCCCGTCTGACCGCTTCCGAGCGCCGTGAACTGATTGTCGAGGCCGGCCTGGCCGAGTTTGCCGAGGTCGGCTATGAGGCGGCCTCGCTGGGCCGGATCGCCACCGCGGCCGGGGTCGCGCGCACCGTGCTCTATGACCACTTCCCCTCCAAGCTGGCGCTGTTCCAGGCGCTATTGGAGACAGAACAGGAAGCGCTGGTCTCCTACCTCCGTGCCGCGCTGACCTCCTCTGGCAGCGTTGAGGACCGCTGGCGCGCCACCTTCGACGCGTTCTTCCGCTTCGTTGAAGAGCAGCCCCTGGCCTGGCGGCTCTTGTACCCGGACCGTCCGCCGCTTGACAGCGAGGCGGCCGATGAGCACCGCCGCCACCGCGCCGAGTACAACCGTCTGATGGCCGACCTGCTGGCCGCGGACGCGCGCCGTGCCGGCCTGGAGCCGGACACGGTCCAGGCCCGGGCGCTGTTCGCGATGCACCGCGACGCCCTGAGCGGCGCCGCGCGCTGGTGGCGGCACCACCCCGACGTCACCCGCACCGAGATAGTGGAGGCCGCGATGGCCGCGCTGTACACCGGGTTCGGCGGGTTGCAGCCGGGTTAGTCGCGGCCCCGGGCGGCGACGCCCTCCATGCGCACGATCAGCGTGGCCGCCGGTACCACCTTGCCGGCCGCGTACGTTGACAGCCGGCTGCGAGAGGTGCCGATGGCGGTCGCGAACTCCTCCCGCGGCAAACCGGATGCGGCGATCAGTTCACGGACCTTGGTCGCGACCGCTTCGCGCTCTGCTTGCTCCGCTGCGGTTCTGCTCCGGGTGATCGCCCTCCCAAGCAGTGGGCCGACGCCCCAGGGAGACTCATACCCCAGGTAGGTTTCAACCCGCCGCGCGGTGCTTCCCCACGGCGCACGTTCGATCCCGCGGATGATCGGCAGCCAATCGGACAGCGTGCCGCGCTCGATCGCGGCTACCAGCGCCTCGTAAGGCCAGCGCTCGATGGGCATCTCTGGCGAGCCCTCGACGTTTCGGAACGCGATGCTCACCCAAGCTCCACGACGATCGCGTCAGCCAGGGCAGCGCATTCGGTCCTGACCACCTGCCAATCGTGCCAGCGGGGATCAAGACCCTTGTAGGAGGCGAGCTCATGGGTGACCGGCTCGTCGCGCGGATTCGGCTCTGACAGCCGTTGGACCAGAGCCGTCAGCACAGAGTCCCCGGCTTCTGAACGATCGTCGTAGTAATCGTCGATCCCCGCGAGTACCGAGGCAGCGCGGTCAACGATCGCGCCGAGCGCTACGACGTCCAGGTAGTCTCGAACCTGGTTGCGTTGGACTATCAGATAGGCCTTGATCCGCAGCATCTCGGCGTCCGTCGGCACCCGGAGCGCGCCTGCTTCCGGGATCTGAAGCTCCGTCACCTCGAGCGGGCGTCGGCGTCGCAGTTGACGCAGCCCGGCTTCGATCCCACCTAGGGAGCCCATCAACGTCAGCGGCGGCCGGCTCGCGCGGACGCTCGTAACCCAGCCGTCTGTCGCCTCAACTGCCTCGAGGATCTGCTCGTACCGCTCGGCGAGGTCGGCGACGACATGGTCGTGATCAAACGATTCCCGGTGACGGGCATACAGCGCCGCAGCGGATCCGCCGACCAGGACCGCCTCGGGGACCACCTGCTGCAGACGCGCCGCGGAGGCGATCACCTGCTCTAAGCGCGGCGGACCGTTCACCCCATGAGCGTATCAGATCTGATACGTGTGTTACTCGTCGTCGCCACCACCACCGCCGCCGCCGCTCTCATCGCTCCCACTCGAGGACTCGTCAGAGTCATCGGACATCGCTGGCGCTATGACAACGAAGAAGCCCACGACCCCAGGCGAGCCGGCCGAGCCACCGTGAGCGGGCAGGCTTCTGACTACTTCGGTTGACCCCGAAAGTACTCGCCACATCCGCAGTATCGGAGACCAGTGGCCGGGTCGCAAGCGACTCACCGGTCCCGGCGCCGGCCTTGAAGCCGGCGCCGGAGTGGAAGTGGCGTCACTTCGCTAGATCTGCCAGCGCCGAGTAGCCACGGCTTACCGAATCCCCACTGCCTGGAACGCCTCGGCGATCGTCGCGTAGCCGCTCGCGTTGGCGTGGATGTTGGGGCCGACAGGCTTGGGAGCGCACATCCAGGTCAGCTTGCAGATCTCGGCCACGTCCCTGGGCACGGTCGGGTTGGTCGCGGCCAGCGGCGAGCCCTTGGTCGAAGTTGGGCGCGTGTCGTAGGTCTCAAACGCGTTGGCCACATCCGCGGTACGGAAATGCGCAGCCTTGTCATCGCCGGCCAGCAGCGTGTTCACCTGGCGGACGACCTGGGTTGACAGCCGCGCCTCCCCCGCCTGGGTCTGATCGCTTGACAGCTCGCCGGCCAGCAGCGGGTCATACAGGTTCATGCCTGACAGCACGGTTTTGCCCGGTGCGGCGGTACGCAGCGCCTTGAGGATCTTCGGAAGGTTGGACTGGATCGTCTTCTCCCCGTCCGCGATGCAGGTGTAGAGCGCGCCGATCCCGGAGGACGCCTTGGTCATGCAGCCGTCCACATCGTTGGCGCCGATATCGATCGTCACCAGCGGCACCTCACCCTTGGCGTGGTGGGCCTTGAGGAACGCGACGGCGGCCTGCAGCTGGCTGCCGTGTGAGCGGTTGCAGTGAAACAGCCGGGCCTCTGTGGCGTTGCCCTTGCCGGTGAGCATGCTCGCCGTGGTGTCGCCGGGGCAGCCGAGCTGGACCAGCTTCAAGTTCTTGTCGTGTTTGCGCGCCGCCGCGTAGAGGTCGTTGACATAGCCGTGTTTGGTCTCCGTGCCGACACCGGACTTGTTGGGCTGGTAACCAACCGACAGCGAGTCGCCGAGCGCGAGGTAGTAATCGGTCTTGGCCTTGGCGGACGCGGCCGCGCTGGATGCGCACAGGACAACGACCGTAAACAAACTAACAAGCACTCTGAGCTTCATCTGTTCCCTCCGACGGTGTTCTCGCCAGAAGCTCCCACAAACGCAGAGGCCGCGCGCCGATCAGTCAGCCAGGAGGCCCGGAGCGATGTTCTCCGCCGTTCCCTCGAAGTGTTCGGCGCCGAAGCGCTCCGCCATGCGCGCTGAGGGGCCGAGCCCGGCGTATGCGACGAGCGCCACGGCACCGATCGCCAGCCAGCCGATGTCACCCCAGTGCATCACGGCAAACGTGTAAGCGCCCGGCGCCCAACAGTCGCTGATCGTCTTGGCGACCTCACCGACGCCGCCGTACTCGCCGCGGCGTTTGGGGTCCATCAGCTTCGCCTGGAACGCCCACTGACCGGAGCCGATCATCAGCTCCGCGCCGGTCACAGCGACATGGCCCAGCCACACCAACACGGAGGTGATCAGGCCGACCGTCGAGTGGCTGAGCAGCGTGATCAGGCAGGACAGGACGAAGAACCCGGTTGAGTAGCCGGCTCGCCGCAGCGCATCGCCGACCGTCTGCACCCCCTTTGACGTGAAGCTCGGCATCACGATGCAAAGCACCGTGTTGGTCCCGAACAGCCAGGCCAACAGCCAGTGCGGCGCGTCGGTCCGCTGCACGAGCCACAGCGGGATCACCACGCTCAACAGCGTCTGGTTTGTCCACAGCACGCCGGTGAACAGCGAGGTGAGGAACCAGCCGGCGTTCCGCGTCGGGCGCGGGGTGCCGGCGCGCTCCTCAGCGCGCCGTTCACGGTCGGCCGCGCGGATGTCATGGTCAGCCCGGGGCAGCCGCGTGATCGCAAGCCCGTTGAGGAGCCCGATGACCAGCGACAGCATCGGCACCCAACGCAGCACGGTCGGGCTGTTGAGCGCCAGCGCCCCACCGCTGACCAAGGCGCCGACCGTAAAGCCGAGGTTCAGCGCCGAGTACAGGTAGGCCTGGGCGGCGACCCGCTGCTCGTCCGCGAACACGTCCAGCACGTAAGCCTGATAACCGGCCTGGCTGAAGTTGGAGAAGACCTCGAACAAGACGGCCAGCGCCACATACGGGCCGAACCCGTGCATCCAGGGCCAGAACCCGAAAGCGGCCGCGGCCCCGATCGCACCGAACGCCCACGTCCGCTTGGGGCCGTAGCGATCGACCAGCCGCCCGGCCGGGTAGGCGATCAGAAACGCCGCCACGCCGGCAAAGGTCATCCCCAGCCCGACCTTGGTCGCGCTGAGCCCGACGATCTTCGTGAAGAACACGGCCGATCCCGTGTAGAAGCTCCCCCGCGCGGTTGCCCACAGCAGCGACTGCAGCGCCAAGCGCCGCGCCAGCAGGGTGGGCGGCATCAGCCGGTTGAGCAGTCTGGGCACGGGACACCCAGCATGACGCCTACTTTTCAGTAGCGCAAGCGGGCAGCGCCCCGCTTTTCCAGCGACCGCCTAACCTGCGCTCCGCTATGGCCCTCCGCTCCGATATCCGCAACCTGGCGATCGTCGCCCACGTCGATCACGGCAAGACCACCCTGGTGGACGCCCTGCTGTGGCAATCCGGCGTCTTCCGCTCAAACCAGGACGTCAATGAGCGGGTGATGGACTCGATGGACCAGGAGCGTGAGCGCGGCATCACGATCCTGGCCAAGAACACCGCCGTCAAGTACGACGATGTGACCTTCAACATCATCGACACGCCCGGCCACGCCGACTTCGGCGGTGAGGTCGAGCGCGGGCTGACGATGGTGGACGGCGTGCTGTTGCTGGTCGACGCGTCCGAGGGACCACTGCCCCAGACGCGTTTCGTACTGCGCAAGGCCCTGCAAGCCCACCTGCCGGTGATCCTCGTCGTCAACAAGATCGACCGGCCCGACGCGCGCGTGAATGAGGTCGTCGACGAGGTCTATGAGCTGTTCCTGGACCTCGACGCTGACGAGTCCCAGATTGACTTCCCGATCGTCTACACGGTCGCCAAGGAGGGCACGGCGACGCTTGAGTTGGACCAGCCCGGTAAAGACCTGCGACCGCTGGTGGACCTGCTGGTCGAGCACATCCCGGCCCCGGAGTTCGACCCCGATGAGGGGCTCCAGGCCCACGTCACCAACCTCGATGCCTCACCGTACGTAGGGCGGATCGCTATCTGCCGCGTGCACAACGGCACGATCAGGAAGGGTGAGACGGTGTCCTGGTGCCGGGCCGACGGCAGCGTCGAGAAGGTCAAGATCACGGAGCTGTACGTAACCGAGGCGTTGGACCGGGTCCCGGCGGACACCGCCAGCGCCGGGGACATCATCGCCGTGGCCGGGATCCCCGAGATCACGATCGGCGAGACGCTGGCAGATCCGGAGGCACCCAAGCCCCTGGAGGTGATCCACGTCGATGAACCGTCGCTGTCGGTCACGGTCGGCACCAACGACTCACCGCTGGCCGGGCTTGAAGGCGACAAGCTGACCGCCTCCCAGGTACAGGCCCGGCTCGAGCGTGAGCTGGTCGGCAACGTGTCACTGCGCGTGAACCCGACCGAGCGGCCGGACGTGTGGGAGGTACAAGGCCGCGGCGAGCTGGCCCTGGCGGTGCTGATCGAGACAATGCGCCGTGACGGCTTTGAACTGACCGTCGGCAAACCTCAGGTCGTGACACGTGAGCTTGAGGGCAAGCTGCACGAGCCCGTGGAACGTCTGTCAGTCGACGTGCCGGAGGAGTACGTCGGCGCGCTGACCCAGCTGCTGGCCCTGCGTAAGGGACGGATGGAAACCATGACCAACCACGGGCACGGCTGGGTGCGGATGGACTACCTGGTGCCGGCGCGCGGCCTGATCGGCTTCCGCACTGAGTTCCTGACCGAGACCCGCGGCACCGGGATCGTGCACCACGTGTTCGACCGCTGGGAGCCCTGGCACGGGGAAATCCGGACACGCGGCACCGGCTCGCTGGTGGCAGACCGCCGCGGCGCGGTGGCTTCCTACGCGCTGTTCAACCTGCAGGAGCGCGGCACGCTGTTCGTCGGCCCCGGTGAGGAGGTCTATGAGGGGATGATCGTCGGGGAGAACGCGCGCAGCGACGACCTCGACGTGAACGCGGTGAAGGAGAAGCACCTCACCAACATGCGCAGCGCCTCAGCGGATGAGCTGGTGCGCCTGGTGCCCAAGCGCGAGCTGTCACTGGACGGCGCGCTGGAGTTCCTGCGCGAGGATGAGTGCGTCGAGGTGACCCCGGAGAACGTCCGGC
>JAFMRN010000248.1 GCA_017354065.1 Solirubrobacterales bacterium | reverse complement strand
GAGCGCCGCATCGGGGGGCCGGTCGTGCAGTGGCTGTATGAGCTGATCGCCGTGCTGACGCCGAAGATCGGGATCCGGCTGGCCGTGCTCAGCGTCTCGCTGCTGTTCCCGCTGAAGGTCCTCGACCGGCCGCTGGGGATGGTGTTGGGCACCAAGGAGTTGTGCGTCGCGATCGTCGCGCAGCGACCCGAGTAGACGTCGACCTCCAATTAGGCCCTGGGACTCAAAGCCCAGGGCCGTACCCTTAGGTATATGCCCGCACTTCGCTCCCGCACAGTCACCCATGGCCGCAACATGGCGGGCGCGCGCTCACTGCTGCGCGCCGCCGGGGTTGAGCGCGGGGACATCGGTAAGAAGCCGATCGTCGCCGTGGCCAACTCCTACACCCAGTTCGTGCCCGGCCACACCCACCTGAAGCCCGTAGGTGAGGTCGTCTCCGAGGCGATCACCGCGGCCGGCGGCATCCCACGCGAGTTCAACACGATCGCCGTCGACGACGGGATCGCGATGGGCCACGGCGGCATGCTCTACAGCCTGCCCAGCCGCGACCTGATCGCTGACAGCGTCGAGTACATGGCCAACGCGCACTGCGCTGACGCGCTGGTCTGCATCTCCAACTGCGACAAGATCACGCCGGGGATGCTGAACGCCGCGCTGCGCCTGAACATCCCGACCGTGTTCGTGTCCGGCGGCCCGATGGAGGGCGGCCAGGCCCAGCTGGTCGACGGCACCGTGCGCAAGGGCCTGAACCTGATCACGGCGATCGCCGAGGCTGTCAACGATCAGGTCTCAGACGCCGACATCGACCGGATCGAGGAGGCCGCCTGTCCCACTTGTGGCTCCTGCTCGGGAATGTTCACCGCAAACTCGATGAACTGCCTGACCGAGGCGCTGGGGCTGTCGCTGCCGGGCAACGGCTCGACGCTGGCGACCCACACCGCGCGCAAGCAGCTGTATGAGGACGCGGGCGCGACGGCGGTCAAGCTGTGTGAGCGCTACTACGGCCAGGACGATGACTCCGTGCTCCCGCGCTCAATCGCCACGCGGGAGGCGTTTGAGAACGCGATGGCCCTGGACGTCGCGATGGGCGGCTCGACCAACACGGTGCTGCACATCCTTGCCGCCGCCCAGGAGGCCGAGGTCGAGTTCACCATGGCTGACATCGACACCGTCTCCAGGCGTGTTCCCTGCATCTGCAAGGTCGCGCCGAACGGCACGTTCCTGATGGAGGACGTGCACCGCGCCGGCGGGATCCCCGCGATCCTCGGCGAGCTGTGGCGTGGCGGGCTGTTGCATGAGAACGTGTCCACCGTTCACGCGGGTTCTGTTGAGGAGTGGCTGGGGGAGTGGGATGTGCGTGGCGCCAAGCCCTCCGAGCGTGCGCTGGAGCTGTTCCATGCCGCGCCCGGCTGTAAACGCAGCGCTGAAGCCTTTTCCCAGTCGGAGCGGTGGGAATCGCTCGATCTTGACGCCGCCGAGGGCTGCATCCACGATCTTCAGCACGCCTACTCGGCCGACGGCGGGCTCGCGATCCTGTACGGGAACCTGGCCGTGCGCGGCGCGGTCGTCAAGACCGCCGGCGTTGAGGAGTCGATCTGGAAGTTCAGCGGACCGGCCGTGGTGGTCGAGTCCCAGGAGGACGCGGTTGAGGCGATCCTGACCGACCGTGTGAAGCCCGGCGACGTGGTCGTGATCCGCTATGAGGGACCGCGCGGCGGGCCGGGCATGCAGGAGATGCTCTACCCGACCTCCTACTTGAAGGGCAAGGGGCTCGGCAAGGCCTGCGCGCTGATCACCGACGGGCGCTTCTCCGGCGGTACCAGCGGCCTGTCGATCGGGCACGTCTCGCCGGAGGCCGCGTCCGGCGGCGCGATCGCGCTGGTTGAGGACGGCGATCAGATCAGCATCGACATCCCTGCCCGGTCGCTGCGCGTCGAGCTGTCTGAGGAGGAGCTGGCCTCACGCCGTACCGCGCTGGAGGCCCGCGGCGGTTATGCGCCGGCGCCGCGTGACCGGCCCGTGTCGCCGGCTCTGCGCGCCTATGCGGCGATGGCCACCTCGGCCGACACCGGCGCGATCCGCGACGTGAACGCGGTTGAGCGGGCCGTGGCCGCAGCCGCCGCTATGACCCCTGCCGCTCAATGAGCTGAGCCCTACGTCGCCGAGCCGCCGGTTGCCAGGCGCATCATGTCTGAGTCCAGGTCGATCTCGACCTCGGCACCGGCGTTGGAGCCGAGCTCATGCTGGTAGGAACGCCAGGAGTCGCCCCGCACGCTGGCCTGGACATCGGCCCGGGTAAGCGCGAGCAGCTCAGTGGCGGCGCGGTCAATCCGATCGTTCAGTGACGTGTCGCCCCAGTCCTCGGAGGACGCGAACAGCGACGTCGGCACGCTGAAGGCCCGCATGTAGGCGAACAGCGCGCGCAGCTGATCATCGATCACCAGCGCGTGGCGGGCGCTGCCGGCCGTCGCGGCGAGGATCACCGGCTTGGCGATCAACAGGTCGTTGTCAAGGACATCGAAGAACGACTTGAACAGGCCGCTGACACCGGCCTTGTAGACAGGTGTCGCGACCACCAGCGCGTCGGCGTCCGCCAGCGTCTTGATCGCGGCCTCCAGTTGGGGGCCGCGCAGCTGGGAGACCATCGCCGTTGCCAGCTCGCCGGCCAGTGGCCGCAGCTCGACCATCCGTGTCTCGACGCGGCCGTCTGCCAGCGCCTCCACTCGCTTGGCGATGTGCCCGGCGAGCATCGAGGTGGAGGACGGGTCGCTGGTCCCGCCTGAGATCACTACGAGTTTCATGTGCGCACCTCGTCTCGGTTTGTGATGGCTTCGCAAAGTCGTTCCAGCTCGATCAGATCCTCGCGCTCCAGATGCTCGAGCGCGCGCGCCACGCTCACTGCGTGGGCGCGGCCGACCTCACGCTGGAGCTTGGCCCCGGCCGGCGTCAGTGACAGGCGGACACCGCGTCCATCAGCCGGATCACGCCCGCGGTCTATGAGACCGCGGGCGACCAGGCGCTCCACCATCCGCGACATCGCCGGCTGGCTCAACAGGACGTGGGCGTTCAGCTCCGACAGGGACACCGGAGCCGAGCACTTGGACAGCGTGTAGAGCACGTCGTACTCGCGCATTGACAGCTCGC
The DNA here is from genome assembly GCA_017354065.1 of Solirubrobacterales bacterium. Taxonomy (GTDB): domain Bacteria; phylum Actinomycetota; class Thermoleophilia; order Solirubrobacterales; family Solirubrobacteraceae; genus Palsa-465. The sequence continues at coordinate 745 of JAFMRN010000248.1, read as the reverse complement.
CCCAGATCGGCTCTGCCTGGAACTCCTTCATCAGCGCCGCGTGGGTGCCCATCAGCGCCTCCCACGCGGCGTTTGCCAGGCGCGTTTTGCTGCTCATAGTGGTTGCGCGGTCTCTCGCGCATTGTCCAGATAGGGGTCGGGGCCGGCCAGGTTGTCCCCGCGGTTGGCCCTCGGGCGTGGCTGGCGGGCCGGCTGGTCGCCGTACTTGGCCGCCACCAGGCTCGCGTGCGTCGGCGGGTCGCTGGGGGCTTCCGGATCGCGGCGTAGCTCAAACTCCTTGCGCAATACGGGCACGACCTCTGAGCCGAGCAACTCCAGCTGGCCCAAGACCGTCTTCAAGGGCAGCCCGGCATGGTCCACCAGGAACAGCTGGCGTTGATAGTCGCCAAAGTGCTCGCGGAACTTGAGCGTCTTCTCAATCACCTCCTGGGGGCTGCCGACGCTGAGCGGCGTGGCCGCCTCAAAGTCCTCCAGGCGGGGGCCGTTGCCATACACGGGGGCCTCATCGAAGTAGGGCCGGAACTCGCGCTTGGCGTCCTGGGAGTTCTTGGCTATGTAGGCCTGGCCGCCGAGCCCGACTATCGCCTGCTTCTCGGTTCCGTGGCCGTAGTGGGCGAAGCGCCGGCGGTAGAAGCCGATCAGACGCTCAAAGTGCTCCTTCGGGAAGAAGATGTTGTTGGCGAAGAAGCCGTCGCCGTAGTAGGCGGCCTGTTCGGCTATCTCCGGCGTGCGGATCGATCCGTGC